>JAFAMK010000089.1 GCA_019233415.1 Vulcanimicrobiota bacterium | reverse complement strand
AGCTGCGTCGCCGGGACGCGGTCCTCGCGGCCGTCGACGAGCCGCCGCGCGATCGTGTCGGTCTTGGTCCGGCGCAGGTACTCGGCCTGCGCCTTGCCGCGGCCTTCGGCCATCGCCTCGGCGACGTTCGCGAACAGGACGGTGAACCACAGCCAGGCCGAGATCGCGACGTCGAAGGCCGCTTGGCCGATCCGCGCGTCGCGGAAGGCGTAGAAGATCGAGACGACCGCGCCGACCTCGACGATGAACATCACCGGGTTGCGGAGCTGCACGCGCGGGTCGAGCTTGACGAACGACTCGCGGATCGCCGGGATCAGGATCGCGCGGTCGAACAGCGACCGCGAGCGCACCGAGGACGTCATCAGGATTCGGCCTCCATGAGGAGTCCGAATCCTCCTCGGCTACGCCTCGTCAACTGCGCAAACTGCGCCGCCAAGAGCGAGATGACCATTAAAACTGCTTCCCTTGCAGCGTGAGGAGGTGTTCGACGATCGGGCCGAGCGCGTCGGCCGGGAAGAACGTCAGCGCGCCGACGATCAGGATCACGCCGATCAGCAGGACGACGAAGATCGGCGAGGTCGTGCCGAATGTTCCGGCCGTTACCGCGACCGCGCGCTTCTGCGCGAGCGCGCCGGCGAGGGCGAGGACGGGGACGATCTCGGCAAGCCGCCCGAACAGCATCGAGACGCCCATCGAGACGTTCCAGTACGGGTTCGGGCCGAGCCCGGCGAACGCGCTCCCGTTGTTGTTCACGCCCGAGGTGTAGGCGTAGAGAATCTCGCTGAACCCGTGCGGCCCGGCATTGTTGAGCGTCGCGAGCCCGGCTGGGAGAATCGACGCGATCGAGGCCGGGACGAGCGAGAACACGGTCACGACGAGCACGGCGAGAATCGCGTACTGCACCTCGCGCCGCTCGATCTTCTTCCCGAGATACTCCGGGGTCCGCCCGACCATCAGCCCGGCGATGAAGACCGTCAGCACGACGAACTCGATCATTCCGTAGAAGCCGCTGCCGACGCCGCCGAAGATCACCTCGCCGACCTGCATGTTGAACATCGGGATCAGGCCGCCGAGCGCGGTGAACGAGTCGTGCATCGCGTTGACGGCGCCGCACGACGTCGCGGTCGTCATCGTCGCGAAGAGCGCCGAGGCGGCGATCCCGAAGCGCGTCTCCTTCCCTTCCATGTTTCCGCCGAGCACGCCGAGCGCGTGGACGATCGGGTTTCCGGCCGCCTCCGCCCAGTACGCGACGGTGAAGCCGCCGACGAAGAGCGTCGTCATCGCGGCGAAGAGCGCCCAGCCCTGGCGCTGGTTCTTCACGTAGCGCCCGAACGTGTACGTCAGCGACGCGCCGATCAGGAAGATCGCAAACAGCTCGATCAGGTTGGAGAACCCGGTCGGGTTCTCCCAGGGCGAGGCGGAGTTCGCGTTGACGTAGCCGCCCCCGTTCGTTCCCAGCTCCTTGATGATCTCCATCGAGGCCATCGGGCCTTGCGGGATCGACTGCTTCGCGCCCTCGAGCGTCGTCGCGGTCGTGTACGCCGCGAAGTTCTGGGGAACGCCTTGCCATAGCAGCAGCAGCGCACCGACGATCGAGATCGGCAGCAGCACATAGAGCACCGCGCGCGTCATGTCGACCCAGAAGTTCCCGAGCGTCGCGGCGCTGCGGCGCGCGAGGCCGCGAATCACCGCGATCGCGATCGCGATCCCGGCGCCGGCGGAGACGAACATGTGCCACGCGAGGCCGGCCATCTGCGAGAGATAGCTCATCGTCGACTCGCCGGAGTAGAACTGCCAGTTCGTGTTCGTCATGAACGAGACGGCGGTGTTCCAGGCGAGGTCGGGCGCGAGGTTGCCGAACCCTTGCGGATTGAGCGGCAAGAACGCCTGCACGCGCAGCAGCACGTACAAGTAGACCAGCCCGATCAGGCTGAACGCGAGCACCGAGAACGCGTACGCCATCCAGCCCTGCTCGCGCGCGGCGTCGATGCGGCAGATGCGGTACAACCCGCGTTCGAGCGGAACGAGCACGGGCGAGAGAACGACGCGCTCGCCCTCGAAGACGCGCGCCATGTAGGCGCCGACCGGCTTCACGCAGGCGCACACGAGCGCAAAGATGAGGGCGGCTTGTAACCACCCGACGATCGTCATCGGTAGCTCACTCCCTCAGAAACGTTCGGGACGCAGCATCGCGTACGTCAGATACACGAGCGCGGCGACGGCCAGCAACAGGCCGATCAGCAGATCGGTGCTCATATCTTCTCGCAGCCGATCACGTAGCGGTCGAGCAGCCAGAACGAGACGGCGCTCAGCACGACGAGCGCCAACTCCAACACGATGGGGTTCACGGCGTCCATGCTATCGCTCCGGCCGCTCGGCCGGTATCCGCCGTCCGGCCGATCCGTTCGGCCGGGACGGAATCAGGCGCGGGCCGGCGGGCGCGCGCGCTGGCGGGTGACGGGGAGCGTCACCGTCGTGAAGGTGTGGCCGGCCTCGCGCCGCACGCGCAGGTCGCGGCCGAACGAGAGGACGAGGAACAGCCCGCGCTGCGACTCGACGAAGTCGCCCGGCAGCCGCACGTCTTCGACCGAGTAGCCCGGGCCGTCGTCGACGACTTCCAGCACGGCGGCTGGCCCGTTCCAGCGCAGGTGCACATCGACGGCGCCGGGCGCGTGGCGCGCGACGTTGCCCAACAGCTCCCCAAAGATCAGCTCGGCGCCGTAGAGATCGGACTCAGGATCGACTTGGGCCGCGAGGTAGCGCTGAAAGATGCGCCGGGCGTTCTCGGCCAGCGCAGCGTCCACGATACGAAACGCGAACCCGCTTCGGTCGGCCTTCAGCGTCCACACGACCAGCGGCCCATACCCATTCGAGGCGATCGGCACACAGCAACCTAAGCAACCGCTTCCCGCTTGCGCTCTTGGTAAAATCTCAGGAAACCCGCCTGGACCTGCAAGAAGGCTCTCGGGCTCGTCTAATCTGATTCCAATACAGGAGGGCGGGATTGGCGTACGAGGTTATCAAGCGCGTCAGCGGGCGCGCGTACCGGTACCGGGTCGAGAGCTTCCGCGATCCCGAGACGCGCCGGGTGCGCGGGCGGTGGACCTATCTGGGTCGTGTCGACCCGGCCGACGCCGGCCTTCCGGAGCGCCCGGCGAAGCCGAGCTCGCGCGACCGGCTGCTCGACGCCGTCGCGCGGCTGCTCGCCGGCGGCGACGCGGAGTCGCTCTCGGCCGGCTCGATCGCGCGCGAGGCGGGCGTCGCGTACGGGACGTTCTACCGCTATTTCACCGACCGCAGCCACGCCGTGCGGGAGACGCTGCTACGGCGCAGCCCCTCACTCGGGGACATCGCCTCGCACTTCGACGTACCGGTCGGGACGCGCGAGGACGAGCGGGCGCGGCTCGCCGGCTGGCTGCGCGAAACCGCCGCGGCGGCGCGCGAGAACCGCGGCGTCGTCCGCGCCTGGCACGTCTACTCGAACGCCGACGAGGTCGTGCTGCGCGCGCGCCGCGACGCCGTCGAGGGGGCCGTGGAGCGCGTCGCCGCGTACCTCGACCGGCTGCGCGCGGCCGGCATCGCGTCGCTCTGCTCGTCGCGCTTCGCGGCCTACGCGCTGGTCGCGCTGGTCGTCGCGCTCGGGCGCGACACGGCGCTCGAAGAGAGCGTCAGCGACGCGCAAGTCGATGGCTTGGTCACGCTTGCATACGAAATCTGCGGGCTCGGCTAGGCGGAGCCGGAGCGGGCGTCCGTGTGCCGTCACGCCGGGGTCGGTACGAAATCGTACCGAACGGCGTGACGTGGACGGGAATCCGGTCTGGTCCTGCGTCCGAAGCGATGCCCGCGACGCTTCCACCGCGCGGCGCGAGGTGCGTGCGTTTCTCGCGCGCAGCGCGGACGGTGACTCCGACCTCGACGCCGCGGAGCTGATCGTCGGCGAGCTGGTCGCGAACGTCGTGCGGCACGCGCCGGGACCGATCGGCATCTACTGCTCCTGGCGCGGCGAGCATGCGACGCTCGTCATCGCCGACCGTGGACCGGGGATTCCGCGCGTGCGCCCGGTTCCGGCACCCGAGTCCGAGAGCGGCCGCGGCCTGCTGATCGTCGAGGCGCTCGCGCGCGCGTGCGTCGTCGAGCACGCCACCCCGTACGGCTCGCGCGTCGTCGTCGAACTCCCCGTCCGCCGGGGCACCTAGGACACCCAAGCGCTGCAACGAACGGCGGCGCCATGATCGCGCGCCGTCTTTGCATCGTCGCCCTGCTCGTCGCGTTCTTGCCCGCGCCCGTATGGGCCGACGCGACGCACTACCGCACGCCGCCGGCCGCGGTCGAGGCCGCGCTGCGCGCGCCCGCGCTGCCGGTGTTCGTCCTCTCGCCGCGCCGCGACACGCTGGCGGTCGAGACGCCGCTGTCCTACCCGCCGGTCGCGGACCTCGCGCGGCCGATGCTGCGGCTCGCCGGGCTGCGGGTCGACCCCGCGACCAACGGCATCCACCACGCGCGCGCGGCGACCGCGCTCGCGTTCGAGCACATCGCCGACAGGCACGTCGTCCCCGTCGCACTCCCCGCCGGTGCGCAGATCACCGGGCTGACGTTCTCGCCCGACGGCGTACGCTTCGCGCTGATGAACGCGACCGCGCACGGCACCGAGCTGTGGCTCGGAACGGTCGCCGACGGCCGCGCGAAGCGCATCGCGGGCGTCCTGGTCAACGCGATCTTCCCCGAGCCCGTCGTGTGGCTACCCCGCGGCGATAGCGTCGTCGTGCGCGCCGTCGACCGCCTCGGACCGGCGCCGGAGCGCGGCGTCGCCGGTGGGCCGGCGATCCAGGAGACGGCGGGCGCCGCCGGCCAGATCGTCACCTACGAGGACATGCTGACCGACGCGGTCGACGAAGCGCAGTTCACGTACTACGCGACCTCGCGGCTCGTCGTCGTGAACGCGGGCGACGGCGCGGTGACGCGCACGCGCGCGCGCGGCCTCTTCGCGCGCGTCTCACCGTCGCCGAACGACGGCGCGCTGCTGCTCGCCGAACGCATCCACACGCCGTACTCGTACCTGTTCCCCTACGAGCGCTTCCCGCGCGCGACCGAGGTGTTCGATCTGCACGGCGCGGTCGTCGCGACCGTCGCGGATCGCCCGCTCGCCGACCGCGTGCCGGCCGACGGCGTGCAGACCGGCCCGCGCGACGTCGCCTGGCTTCCGTCCGCATCGTCGCCGACGCTCGTCTGGATCGAGGCGCGCGACGGCGGTGACCCGCGCACGAACGCGCCGGTGCGCGACGTCGTCGTCACGCAGCGCACCGGCACGCGCGAGCGCACCGAGATCGCGCACGCCGCGCAGCGCGTCGTCGACGTGGCTTGGCTGCACGCGGACTCGCGCGCGCTGACGACGACGTTCGAACGCGCGACGCGCACGCGCACCGTCGCGCTGATCGACGCGCGGCATCCCGACGCCGCCGCGCGCACGCTCTTCACGCTGCGCGAGGGCGACGTGTACCACGATCCCGGCACGCCGCAGACGACGAGCGAATCGAACGGCGAGAACACGATCGCGCACGCCGGCGACGCGCTGCTGCTGCGCGGCACCGGCTACGGGCCCGACGGGCGGCGGCCGTTCCTCGACCGCTACGACCTCGCAACCGGCGCGACGACACGGCTGTTCCGCTCGGAACTGACCCCGCTCGAAACGGTCGTCGCGCCGCTCGACGAGGGCGCGAATGCGCTGCTGACGATCCGCCAGTCGCCGAGCGATCCGCCCGACGCGTTCGTGCGCACCGTCGCGAGCGGCGCGCTGCGGCGCTTGACGACGACCCCCGACCCGCAGCCGATGCTGCGCGGGATCGGCCGGCGCATCGTCACCTACAAGCGCCCCGACGGCGTCGACTTGTCGTTCACGCTCTACACGCCGCCGGGCTGGCACGAGGGCACGCGGCTGCCGACGTTCGTGTGGGCCTACCCGCTCGAGTTCGTCGACCGCGGCACGGCCTCGCAGAACGTCAACACCGCCCAGACGTTCGTCACGGTCGGCGGCCCGTCACCGCTCTTCTTCGCGCTGGCCGGCTACGCGGTGCTCGACAACGCGTCGATGCCGATCGTCGGCGATCCGGCGACGGTCAACGACACCTACGTCGAACAGTTGACCGCCGACGCGAAGGCCGCGGTCGACGAAGCCGTTGCGATCGGTGTCGCCGATCCGGCGCGCATCGCGGTCGGCGGCCACTCGTACGGCGCGTTCATGACCGCGAACCTGCTCGCGCACACGCGGCTGTTCAAGGCCGGGATCGCGCGCAGCGGCGCGTACAACCGCACCCTGACGCCGTTCGGGTTCCAGAACGAACGCCGCAGCTACTGGGAGGCGACCGACCTCCACACCAAGATGTCGCCGTTCACGTACGCGAACGCGATCAAGGACCCGCTGCTGCTGATTCACGGCGAAGCCGACGACAACACCGGGACGTTCCCGATCCAGTCGGAGCGGCTCTACGCGGCGATCAAGGGGAACGGCGGGACGGCGCGGCTCGTGATGCTGCCGTACGAGGCGCACGGGTACGTCGGGCGCGAGTCGATCGAGACGACGCTGGCCGAGATGCTCGACTGGCTCGACCGCTGGGTCAAACCGGCCGCGTCGGCTTCGCGCTGACCGCGCCGTTGCGCGCGCGCATCCAGCTCGCGCGCGTCAGCGTAAACAGGAGCACGTCGACGTGGCGGCCGCGGATCACCGCGCCGCCGCGCAGCAGGCGCTCCTCGCGAAAGCCGGTCCGGTCGAGGACCGCGCGCGAGGCGACGTTCTCCGGCACAATGCACGCCTGCAGCTCGTCCAGCTCGCCCGCGGCGAAGGCTTCGTCGATCACCGCGCCGAGCGCCGCGCTCGCGTAGCCGCGACCGCGCGACTCGGGCAGAAGGCTGTAGCCGACCTCGCCGACGCGCGGCGTGCGCTCGTTGACGCGCAACGAGATCCAGCCCACGGCGCGTTCCGGCTCGCCGGCGCGCAGCAACCACTCGAAGCGACCGGTCGCCGCGGGGCGCAGCGCCTTCGGGCGCGCGCGCACCTGCCGCTCGAACTCCTCGGCACGCACGCGCGGGATGTCCTGGTACTTGCGCAGGTCCGGCGCGTTCAGCACCTCCCACAGCTCGCGCGCGTTGCGCGCGTCGACCGGGATCAGCGCGACGCGCCCGGCCTGCAGGACCCTCATCGCGGCACCGCTACGGCGCCCTCTTGCCGCGCGCCTCCCAGTGCGTGATTGAAGCGCGGAGGTATTTCGCCGTGCAAGTTCGTTACCGCGGGACGGTCACGACGCCGCCCGTCTTCTTCTCGTCGAAGCACACGCACCGCACGCATGAGCAGTTCGACGTGCGCGCAGCCGACGGCTCGACGTTTCGCGTCGTCGACAACGTCACGCTCGCGCCGCGCGTGCCGGTCCAACCCGGCGACACGGTCACCGTGCAAGGCGAGCTGATCCGCCTGAAGCACGGCACGCCGCTCGTGCACTGGACGCACCACGATCCGGGCGGCCACCATCCGGACGGCTTCGTCGCGCTCGCCGGCCGCATCTACGCCTGAGGAAACGAACAGGGGCGGATCGCTCCGCCCCCGCCCAGCTTGTCGAAGGGTTAGCGCCCGCGGCCCTTCTTGGCGGCGGCCTTGCGGGCCGGCGCCTTCTTCGCGACCGACTTCTTCGCCGGCGCGGCTTTGCGCGCGGGAGCCTTCTTCGCGACGGCCTTCTTCGCCGCGCCCGCCTTCTTGGCGCCGGCTTTCTTCGCGGCGCCGCGCTTGGCGGTTCCGACCGCTTCCTTCAGGCTGCGGCCGGCAATGAACTTCAGCACACGCTTCGCCGGGACGTTGACCGGCTCGCCGGTCTGCGGGTTACGGGCGACGCGCGCCGCACGGTCGCGAATCTTGAACTGGCCGAAGGGCGTGAGCTGCACCTTGTCGCCCGACTTGAGCACTTCGGTGATGCGGTCGAGGATCGAGTCCAGCAGCTCGACGACCTGACGGCGCGGGAGCTCGTGGTCCTCGGCGAGTTCGCGCGCCAGTTCGTTCTTGGTCATACGGTCCTTTCGTTACGCGGTTCGGCCCCGTCGCGGAGCCGTGTTGCCCGCCCTATACGCGGAAAAACCGCGTATTCCGGCCATTTTTGGACGATTTCCGGTGAATTTTGAAGATTCTTGGGGTTAGGAGCCGCCGACGAGCCGGTCCAGGGTCACGAACCGGAAGCCGCGCGCGCGCAGCGCGTCGATCACGCGCGGCGCAAGTGCCGCTTCGTACGCGCGCTCGCCGGCGTCCCCACGACCTTGATCGCCGTCGTGCAGCACGACGATCGCGCCGTCGCCGACCCCGCCGGTGAGACGCTGCGCGAGCGCCGCCGGCGCCGCGTGCGGCGCGGTTTCGTCGAGCATCGCGCTCCACAGCACGACGCGCAGCCCGCGCCGCCGCGCCGCGTCGAGCACCGCGGCGTCGCGCGCGCCGAACGGCGGTCGCAGGTAGCGCGCGCGCCGCCCGGTCGCCGCCGCGATCGCCGCATCGGCACCGGCGATTTGCGCGTCGAGCGCGCGCGCCGACAGGATCGTGTTCAAGTGGACGTGCGCGTCGGAGTGGTTCTCGATCTCGTCGCCGTCGGCGGCCATGCGGCGCAGCAGCGCGGGCTCGCGCCGCGCCGCGCCGCCGACGACGAAGAACGTCGCGGGCACGCGCTCACGTTCGAGCACGCCGAGGAGACGATCGGTGACGCCGCGCGTCGGGCCGTCGTCGAACGTCAGCGCGACGACGTGCCCGCGCCCGTGCGTGATCACCGGCGCGAACGCGGCGCTGCGCGGCGACTCGACCAGCTCGTACCAGCCGAATCCGCCGGCAACGAGCAGCACGAGCGCCGCGACGGCGCGCGCCGCGACGATCACGACTTGAGCAGCTTCTCCCGCGCCGCCGCGACGGTCTTCTTGAAGCGCGGCGGCCCGAACGAGGCGAAGTCGTCGACGACTTTTTGGTAGCGCGGATCGGCGGTCGAGGTCGAGTTCAGCGTCAGCAGATCGGGGACGGGCTTGTTCTTGTCGAGGTGAATATCGTACTCGCGGCCCGCCGTCGTCGCCAGATAGTGCGGGTCGGAAAAGTGGAACGTGTGCGAGCCGCTTCGCTCGCCGGCGACCTGCGCGACCGAGACGATGTAGACGTCGTCGGTGTTACCGCGCGGCGGGCGCGTGTGCAGCTCCCAGATACCGTCCTGCACGACCTTTTCGAACGCGAACGTCACGTCGTAGCCCTGGATCGGCTCGGTGAAGCGCGCGATCCGCGTTCCGGCCCGGTTCTGCGCCGAGTACTTCGCGGTCGAGACGCCCTCGACGTTGTCGAGCCGCCACTCCTCGCGCGCGATCGGGCCTTTCTGGTGCAGGATCGTCTCGCTGAAGTGCAGCTCGGAGCGCGAGGCTCGGACGTGCTGCACGGCCTGGTAGCGCTGGGACTCGGACGGCCAGAAGATTCGCCACCCGGCGATCGCTCCGGCGAGGACGACCAGCACGATGACGAGCGTGGTCGGAAAGCGGCGCATCACCCCTCTCCTACACGCGCGCGGGCGGGAAAGTGTCAGCCCGCACGGTGCGCGTCGAGCACTTGGTTGACCACCGCGTCGGCGGCCTTGTTCTCGTTGCGCCGCACGTGCCGCACGTCGTGGTGGGCGAACTTCCGCAACAGCGCCTTCGCCTCGGCATGCAGCGGGATCAGCCCCGGGTGCTTGACCTTGTAGGTCCCGCTGAGCTGCTTGACGACCAGCTCGCTATCCATCCGCACCTGCAGATCATCGACCCCACGCTCCAGCGCCGCCCGCAAGCCTTCGATCAGCGCGGTCCATTCGGCGACGTTGTTGGTCGTGACCCCAAGGTAAGTCCCGACTTCCGCCAGCACCGCGCCGCCCTCGTCGTACAGCACAGCCCCAGAAGCTGCCGGGCCAGGATTGCCACGGGAACCCCCGTCGGCAAAAAGCGTCGCTTTCACGTGGAAAGGGACAACGGCATCGTGCGGCTTATTACCTTTCCTTACCGGAGAACCCGAATCGGGCAGTAGCGCAGCTTGGTAGCGCATCAGTCTGGGGGACTGGGGGTCGCAGGTTCAAATCCTGTCTGCCCGACCATACGCGAAGCGGGCTCTCGATGCGAGAGCCCGCTTCGAATTTCCGGCGATCGACGATTACTTCTTGCGGCTGGACTTTTTCGCGGCGCCGCCGCGCTTCGGTCCGCCGACCGCGTCCTTGAGGCCCTTGCCGGGGGCGAACGCCGGAACCTTGCGCGCGGCGATCTTCAGCACTTCACCGGTCTGCGGATTGCGCCCCGTGCGCGCGCGGCGCTCGCGGACGACGAAGCTTCCGAACGGGATCAACTGCACTTTCTCGCCCTGCTTGAGCGCGCTCGTGATCTCGTCGAGAATCAGATCGACGATCTCGCCCGCCTGGCGTTTCGAAAGCTCGTGCTCGTTGGCCAGGGAGTCGACGATATCGGCTTTGGTCACTGTAGATTTGCACCTCGAGGAAACGTCGTACCGATACGGCTCCGTACGCCTCGCGGGCCGCTCGCTCGGGGGAGGATACGCGCGGACGCCGCCCGCTCCTCCCTGTCGCAGGCCACGAAAAACCTATGCCGCAACGGAGAAAAGCCGCGAACGGTTATCGGGAGGTAATGGACCGAATCGTCACCGCCTCGGCCGCGCGCGGAACCGTATCGCTCGTGGCCGGGATCACGTCCGGGCTCGTGCGCGAGGCGCGCGAGCGCCACGACCTGGCGCCGACCGCCAGCGCAGCGGTCGGCCGCCTGCTGACCGCGGCCGCGCTGCTCGGCGCGTCGCTGACGGGCCGTGAACGCCTAACGCTGCAAATCGTCGGCGACGGGCCGATCGGCGCGATCACCGCCGATGCCTGGAGCAGCGGTCCGCTGGCGATCGGCGCGCGCGCCTACGCGCGCAACGGCCGCGCACACGTCCCGCTCAACGGGCGCGGCAAGTTCGACGTCGCCGGCGTCGTCGGGAACGGCAAGCTGCAAGTGACGAAGACGTACGAAGTGGGCCAACCGTACAGTGGGATCGTCCCGCTCGTCTCCGGCGAGATCGGCGACGACGTCGCCGCGTACCTCGCAAACTCGGAGCAGATTCCGAGCGTCGTCGCGCTCGGCGTGCTCGCCGATCCGGCCGGGATTCGCGCCGCGGGCGGCGTGATCGCGCGCGTCCTGCCGGGCGCCGACGAGGCGACGATCGCGGCGCTCGAGCGCAACGCCGCCGCGATGGCGCCGGTGACGACGCAGATCGTCGAGGGCGCCGATCCGGAAGCGCTGATGCGCGCGGTGCTGGGCGAACTCGACGTGAAGATGTTCGACACGTACAGCGTTGCGTTCGACTGCCGCTGCACGCGCGAGAAGGTCGAGAGCGCGCTGCTCGGCCTCGGCAAGGACGAGCTGGCGAAGATCGCGCGCGAGCAGCCGCAGACCGAAGCGACCTGCGAGTTCTGCGGCGAGACCTACCTGCTCAGCGCCGACGACGTCCTGGGTCTCGCCGAACGCCTCGGCTAGTGCGTCTCTGAAGCCGGGCCGGCGGCGGCTTCGGGGCCGCTCGTCGCCGCGCCGCCGATGCGCGGGCGAAACTCTTCGATGATCCGGCCGTGGCCGAGGTTCGTGTACCACCAGCCGCACTCGCAGCGAACCGGCTTGCCGTGGTCGGGCGGGTACGGGTAGACCCGCTCGCAGCGCGGGCAGGTGAACGTCGGCCCGTTGATCGGCCCGGCGGGGGTGTAGGTGATCGGGGCCGTCGAGGCCGCCGTCCGATGGGTCGCCATGATGCTCCAGTCTACTCCGGGATGATGCGCACGAACTTCCGCGATCCGACTTGCAGGACCGCCGGGCCGTCCGCGGTCCAGCGCGCTTTCGGGTCGGTCACCGGCGTGCCGTCGACCCGCACCCCGCCCTCGGCGATCAGCCGCTGTGCGGCGCGCTTGGACTCCGCGAACCCCGCCGCGACGACCAGATCGACGACGGTCTCGCGGCCGGCGAGGGGCAGCTCCGGCATCTCGGCCGGAATCTCGCCGCGCTGAATCGTCCGCTCGAACCAGTCGCGCGCCGCGCGGGCGGCGTCGGGCCCATGATACAACGCGACGAGGTCCTCGGCGATACGCTTTTTCTCGTCCATCGGCGCGGCGGTGCCGGCGCCGAGCCCGTGCCGCAACGCCGCGACGCGCTCGGCCGGCCACCAGACGGCGAGCCGCGCGTACTCGGCCAGCACGTCGTCCGGGATGCGCATCGTCTTGCCGAACATCTCGTTCGGCGGGTCGGTCAGCGCAATGTGGTTTCCGGTCGACTTCGACATCTTCTTGACGCCGTCGATCCCGACCAGGAGCGGGACCGTGATGCAAATCTCCGGGTCTTGCCCGAAGTGCGTCTGGTACGGGCGGCTGATCAGCAAGTTGAAGAGCTGGTCCGAACCGCCGAGTTCGACGTCGACGTTCATCGCGACCGAGTCGTACGCGACCGCGACGGGGTAGACGAACTCGTGCAGCGCGATCGGCGTGCCGCTCTCGTAGCGCTGCTTGAAGTCGTTGCGCTCGAGCATCTGCGCGACGGTCGTCAGCGAGAGCAGCTTGTAGATTTCGGCGAAGGTGAGCTTCGAGAGCCACTCGCTGTTGTAGCGCAGCGTCACGCGCGACATGTCGAGGACCCGGCCGGCCTGCGCCGCGTAGGTCTGCATGTTCGACTCGATCTGCTCGTCGCTGAGCGGCGGGCGCAGCGCGTTGCGCCCGCTCGGATCGCCGATCCGCGCGGTGAAGTCGCCGATGAGCAAGATGACGTCGTGGCCGTCGTCGACGAAGCGCTGCAGCAACCGTAGCACGACCGCGTGTCCGACGTGCAGGTCCGGCGAGGTCGGGTCGAGCCCGAGGTAGACGCGCAGCGGACGCCCGCGGTCGAGCCGCAGCGCCAGCTCGTCGAGCGTCTCGACGTGGTCGCACCCGTCGGTCAGAAATTTCGCGCGCTCCAGCGCGCCTTTGGATGGCGTCGTCATGCGGTCGGCGAGCGCAGTTCAAAGACGGTGACGCCGCCGCCTCCCTCGTCGGCGTGGCCGTAGCGGACGTTCTGGACGAACGGGTGCGCCTTGAGGTACTGCTGTAGCCCTTTGCCGAGCAGGCCCGTCCCCTTGCCGTGGATCAGGCGCAGCGGCGAGTGACCGAGGAGGATCGCGTCGTCGATCCAGCGCTCGACGAGCGGCTCCGCCTCGACGAAGCGCTTCCCGCGCACGTCGATCTCGGTCTGCGCCTTCGACGCCGTCTCCAACGTCTGGTCGCCGCCGCGCCCTCCGCCACCCTGAGCCTGCCGACGAGTCCGCCCCCCGTCATCCTGAGCTTGTCGATAGCCCCCGTCACCCTGAGCTTTTCGAAGGCCCCTGTCACCCTGAGCTTGTCGAAGGGGCCGCAACTCGCTCTTCGGCACCGTCAGCCGCATCGCGCCGATCTGCACCAGCACATGTTCGCCGAGGTCCTCCAAGACGGTTCCGTCCTGCTCCCACGACGCGACGTGGACGCGGTCGCCCGCGCGGGCCGCTTCGACAAGCTCAGCGTGACGGGGGTCGTTCCCGTCGACAGGCTGGGCCTGACGGGTCGGCGCGATGCCGAGTTCGCGGTGCATCTGGTCGAGCGTGCGCGCGAGCAGGTCGGCCTGGCCCTGGGTCACGCGCGGGGCGCGCGCCGCGCGCTCGCTGCGTTCCGCGGCGCGGCGTTCGAGTTCGGCGGTGAAGCGGCGCAGCGTCTCGGCGAGCTGCGCGTCGGCGCGCTTCGCTAACTCGCGCCGTTCGCGTTCGAGCGTCTCGGCGCGGCGGCGCGCGTTGTCTTCGAGCGAGCGCAGGTGCGCGCGCTCGCGGTCGAGCTGCTCGCGCTCGCGCGTCGCGCGGATGCGCTCCTCGGTCACTTCGGCCAGCGCGCGCTCGTAGTCGCGCTCCTGGGTCGAGAGCAGCGCCTCGGCGCGCTCGATGACGTCGCGGTCGAGCTTCATGCGGCGCGCCAGCGCGAAGGCGAGCGACTGGCCCGGCGAGCCGACGTCGAGCTGATACGTCGGCTCGTACGTCTCCGGGTCGAAGCGCACGCTGGCGTTCGCGACGTGCGCGTGGTCCGCGCCGAATAGCTTCAATTCGGTGGCATGCGTCGTGGCGACGACGCGCGCGCCGCATTCGAGGAACCGTTCGAGCACCGCGACGGCGAGCGCCGCGCCGGAATTCGGCTCGGTCCCGCTTCCGATCTCGTCGATGAGGACCAAGGTGCGGTCGTCGGCGGCGTCGACGATTTCCGCGAGCCGGCGCAAGTGCGCCGAAAACGTCGAGGCGTTCTGCGCGATCGACTGCTCGTCGCCGATGTCGGTGCAGACGCGCGCGAACCGCCCAATCGTCGCGGCGGCGGCTGGAACGTGCATGCCGCACGCCGTCATCGTCACCGCGAGTCCGACCAGCTTCAGCGTGACGGTCTTCCCGCCCATGTTTGGGCCCGAGACGATCAGGATGCGCGTCGCGTCGTCGAGCCGGACCGACTGCGGGACCGCACGCTCGTCGAGCAGCGGATGGCGGCCGTCGACCAGGTCGACCACCGCCTCGTCGACGAGAGTCGGCGCGATCGCCTGCATCCGGTGCGCAACCGCCGCACGCGCTGCGGCGAGGTCCAGGTCGACGTAGACGTCGACGTTGGTGGTGATCTGCGCGGCTTCGTGCTGCACCAGCGACGACAATTCGCCGAGGATGCGCGCGATCTCGACCTCTTCCTGCACGCGCAGCGCGCGCACGCGGTTGTTCGCCTCCAGGCTCTCCAGCGGCTCGACGAAGAGCGTCTGCCCGGTCGAGCTGGTGTCGTGCACGATGCCTTGGATTTGCCCGCTGAACTCCGCTTTGACCGGGACGACGTAGCGGCCGTCGCGCATCGTCACGAGCGCGTCCTGGATCGCGTTCGCGTAGCGCGACGAGCGGATGATCGCGGCCGCGCGGTCGCGCGCGTCGTCTTGCGCCTGCTGGATCGAGCGGCGGATGCGCCCCAGCGCCGGCGAGGCGCGGTCGAGGACGTTACCACGCTCGTCGATCGCATCGGTGATGCGGTTGACGATCAGCGGGAGCGCGCGGAACGGCCCGCAGCGCTCGCGCAGCAGCGGGACCTCGGTCTCGGCCTCGCGGATCGCGCGCACGGCGGCGTTCGCCGCGGCGAGCGCGTCGGCGATCGCGCGCAGCTCCCGCGCGGGGAGCGCGATGCCGCGCGCTGCCGTTGCAACGGCCTCGTCGACGTCGTCGATCCGCTCCATCGCAAAGCCCGCGTCCTGCGCGAGCGTGCGCATCTCGCCGGTCTCACCGACGAGCCGGCGGACCAGGCCGAAGTCGGTCGCCGGCTCGCACGCCAGCGCCGCCGCGTAGGCGCGCGCCGCATGCGTCTGCCCGGCGTACCGCTCGCGAATACGCTGGAAGTCGAGGACGTCGAGTCCCCGCGCGTCGATCAGGCCGACGACAGCTTCTCCTTCAGCAAGTCTTGCGCGAGCGCAGGGTTCGCCTTGCCGCGCGACGCTTTCATCACGGCACCGGTCAGGAACCCGAGGACGTTGGTCTTGCCGGCGCGGTAGTCGTCGACGACCTTCGGGTTCGCGGCGAGGACCTCGTCGACGATCGCCTCGACCGCGCCGCGGTCGCTGACCTGCGCGAGCCCTTCGCGCTCGACGATCGCCTGCGCCGAACCGCCGTCGGTCCACAGGGTTTCGAGCACCTGCTTTGCGCCCTTGGAGTTGATCGCGTTCGACTGCGTCAGGCCGACCAGCTCGGCCAGCGCCGCCGGCGTGACTTTGCCCTGCGCGACGTGCGTGCCGCTCTCGTTCGCCAGGCGCGCGAGGTCGCCGAGGACGAATGCGACGGTCGCGAGCGCGTTGTTCGAGGCCGCGACGGCGGCGTCGAACCACGCGGCGAGCACGTGGTCGTCGACGAGCTGCGTCGCGCGCTTCGTGTCGATCCCGTACGTGTCGACGTAGCGCACGTAGCGCTCGTACGGCGTCTCGACGAGGGTCGCGCGCACGCGCGCGACGTCGTCCGCGCTCACGTCGATCGGGACGAGGTCGGGGTCGGGGAAGTAGCGGTAGTCGTGCGCCTGTTCCTTCGAGCGCTGGCTGTGCGTCGTGCCGGCCGCCTCGTCCCAACCGCGCGTCTCCTGGATCACGCGGCCGCCGCTCTCGACGACCTGGATCTGGCGCGCGATCTCCGACTCGATCGCACGGCGCACGCTGCGGAACGAGTTCATGTTCTTGATCTCGGCCTTCGTCCCGTATTCGGTCGCGCCCCGCAGGCGGATCGAGACGTTGGCGTCGCAGCGCAGCGAGCCTTCCTCCATCTTGACGTCGGAGACGCCCAGCTCGCGGAACGTGCGCGCCAGCGTTTCGAGGTACGCGACCGCTTCGTCGGCCGAGCGAATGTCGGGCTCCGAAACGCACTCCATCAGCGGCACGCCGGCGCGGTTGAAGTCGACCAGCGACGAGGTCGACGCCGCGAGGCGCCCGTCGGTCGAACCGACGTGCGTCGACTTGCCGGTGTCTTCTTCCAGATGGATGCGCGTCAGGCGGCACTCGCCGCGCCGGCCGTCGTCGAGCCAGTAGCGCACGACGCCGCCGACCGTCAGCGGCATGTCGTACTGCGAGATCTGATAGTTCTTCGGCATGTCCGGATAGAAGTAGTTCTTCCGGTCGAACTTCGAGTGCGGCGGGATCGTCGCGCCGAACGCGAGCCCCGCGCGGATCATGTGCTCGATCGCGGCCGCGTTCGGCACCGGGAGCGCGCCGGGCAGCGCGAGACAGACCGGGCACACTTTGGTGTTCGGCTCGCCGCCGAACGCATTCGGGCAGCCGCAGAACATCTTGCTGACGGTCTTGAGTTCGACGTGGCACTCGATCCCGATGACGGGCTCGTACTTGGCGAGCAGCTCGGGGGTTAGGACGACGTCGTCCTTCGACGAGCTCAGGATGACGGGGTTGGTGGTGCTCATGACGCGTTCGTGCTCATGACGGGGTTGGTGGTGCTCATGACGCGTTCTGGCTCATGGCGTTCTGGCTCATCGCGTTCTTGCTCATGACGAGGGTGGTGCTCATGCGTTGGCGGTCTCGGGCGGGGTGAGTTTCTGCGCGTGCTGCGTTGCGCGCTCGTAGGCGTGCGCATAGCCGAGCAGCGCGCGTTCGGTGAAGAGGGGCGTCGCGAGCTGGAGGCCGAGCGGCATTGGCCGGGTTCCGTCGTCGGGGACGGCGGCGCCGCAGGGGACCGAGAGCGACGGCAGGCCGGCGAGCGAGACCGGGATCGTGTAGTAGTCCATGAGGTACATCGCGAGCGGATCGCTCTTCGCGTTGAACTTGAACGCCGTGGTCGACGCGGCCGGCGACGCGATGACGTCGCAGCGCTCGAACGCGCGCGCGAAGTCCTCGGCGAAGCGCGTGCGCGCCTTCTGCGCCTTCAAGTAGTAGGCGTCGTAGTAGCCGGACGAGAGCGCGTACGTGCCGATCAGGATGCGGCGCTTGACTTCGGGGCCGAACCCCGCCGCGCGCGTGCGCTCGTACATCGCGCCGACATCCGGGCCGTCGACGCGCAGCCCGTAGCGCACGCCGTCGAACCGCGCGAGGTTCGACGAGCACTCGGCGGGCGCGATCAGGTAGTACGTCGCGACGCCGTAGTCCGCGGTCGGCAGCGTAACCTCGACCAGCTCGGCGCCGAGCCGTTCCAGGTCGGCGTACGCGGCTTCGTAGCACGCGCGCACCGCCGGGTCGAGCTTCGCGAGGTCGAACTCCTTGACGATCCCGACCTTCACGCCGCGCAGGTCTTCGCGCAGGTGGCCGGCGGTTGGTTCGACGGCGCGGTCGACGCTGGTCGCGTCGAGCGGGTCTTTTCCGGCCATCACGTCGTAGACGAGCGCCGCGTCCTCGACGCTGCGGGCGAACGGCCCGATCTGGTCGAGCGAGGACGCGAACGCGATCAGCCCGTAGCGCGAGACGCGCCCGTAGGTCGGCTTGAAGCCGACGACGTTGCAGAACGCGGCCGGCTCGCGGATTGAGCCGCCGGTGTCGCTTCCCAGCGAGACGGTCGCGGCGAACCCGCCGACGGCGGCCGCGCTTCCGGCCGAAGAACCGCCCGGGACGCGGTCGAGGTCGTACGGGTTCTTGGTGAGCGCGTACGCGGAGTTCTCGCCCGACGAGCCCATCGCGAACTCGTCGAGGTTCGTCTTCCCGACGGGGAGCGCGCCCGCGTCGAGCAGCCGCTGCACCGCCGTCGCGGTGTACGGCGCGACGAAGTTCTCCAGAATCTTCGAGCCGGCGGTCGTGCGCGTCCCCAGCACACACATGTTGTCCTTGATCGCGAGCGGCACGCCGGCGAGCGGAAGCGACTCGCCCGCGGCGACGCGCTCGTCGACGCGGCGCGCCTGCGCGCGCATCAGCTCCGGCGTCAGTTCAAGGTACGCGGCGAGCTGCGCGTCGGCGCGCGCGGCGTGCGGAATCAGCGCCTCGGCGATCTCCGCAGCGCTCGCGTCGCGCGCGTTGACCGCCCGCGCGAGCGCGCGGGCCGAGTCGTGGATCGGGTCCATCGGCTAGCCCTCCTCGGCGATGATCCGCGGGACGCGGAAGTAGCCGGCCTGGGCCTGCGGGGCATTCTGCAGCGCGGCCTCACGGGTGAGCATCGTCGCGGGGCGCAGCGCGTCGCCGCGCTGCACGTTCCGGGAGGGGATCACTTGCGCGGTCGCGGGGACGTTCTCGGTGTCGAGTTGGGCCAGCGCGTCGACGTGGGTCATGAGGCTCCCGAGCTGGGGCCCGAAGGTGGCGATCTCGTCGTCGGTGAGCGCCAGCCGCGCGAGGCGCGCGACGTGGCGAATGTCGATCCGGTCCGCTGGCATAGCCGGTGCTGATTCGCCCCGTCCGCCTCAGTCACCCTGACCCCGTCACCCCGACCCCGTCACTCCGACCCCGTCACCCTGAGCTTGTCGAAGGGCGAAGGGCAAAGGGGCGAAGGGCGGGCGCGTGCGCCGGGTCACGCCGACCGTCAAGGCTTCGTCAAGTCTTGCCTGATCGGGTCGTCCGGGGAGGATAGCTCCTCCACTCTCCCAAGGAACGCAAGCACACCCGTCGTACAGGTGGGATTGTCGTGGGGCTACGGCACGGTCGCGCTTTTGACGCAGCGCGGCTTCGCGCATGTGCGCGGCCTTCGCTCCACGGCCGCCAATGTGCTCCGGTGGTTTCGTCGAGGTTTCGCTCCATGCAACGGGTTCGTTCACTTTCTTCGCTCGCACTTGTTCTCGCCGGCAGTCTGCTGGTGACGGCTTGCAATGGGGGCGGCGCCGCGGCGCCGAGGCTCCCCGGCACCGGCACGGGCGGCGGCCAAACGGTCCAGAGCGCCTCGGCGACGTTCACCTTCACCTTCCCGAAGGACACCGGCAGCGCGAAGACGCGGCGCCCGAAGTACATCTCGTCGGCGACGAAGTCGATCTCGCTCCAGGTCACCGACACGAAGAACCACGGGAACGGGACCGACATCTACGCGAACGTCCCGGCCGCGCTGAAGGCCGTGCAGTTCGTGAACTTCGCGAACCTGACCGGGAACCCCAACATCCCGGGCCAGTGCGGCAGCGATCCGTCGAACGCTGGTAACTTCAAGTGCACCGCCCTGTTCCTGCTCCCGGTCGGCGACGACACGATCACGATGAAGTCGTGGGACGCGAACGGCGCGACCGGTAACATCCTCTCCGAAAACCAGACGACCGTCACCACGGTGCAAGGGTTCGGGAACAGCTTCGCGATCACGCTCGACGCCAACGCGAACGTCATGACGGTCGGCGCGACCTCGGGCTTCTGCGCCGGATCGTTCACCGTGTCGAACGGCCAGACCGTGCCGACGGTCGGCACCGCGCCGATCACGTTCAGCGTCAGCTACACCGACCTCGCCGGGAAGACGATCGTCAACCCCGGCGAGCCGACACTGAAGATCGGCGGCAGCAGCACGAGCGGGACGGTCATCGGCACCGGCGGGAACGTCAACTTCAACATCAACCAGTCGACCCAGACGTTCACCCTGTCCGCGACGACGAACAACACGAGCGCCACGATCCCGCTCACGGCGGTGCCGCCGAACGCCGGCGACGGCCTGAGCTTCAGCAAATCGCTGAGCTTCACGTACCAGAGCGGCCCCGGCTTGCCGTCGAGCTTCCTGGCCTCCGCGGAGCAGATCATCAACGGCAGCGGCACCGTCACCGGCGGCGTCGTCGACCTGTTTACGGTCCTGCTCGGCGCGAGTGACACGATCACGCCATACTCGACCGCGCAGCTCGCGAGCACGAACCCCGGCGCCGGCCCGGACGTCGACTTCCCGAACGACCTCACCTTCGACGGCAACGGCGACATGCTGGTTGCGAACGGCGGCGCGGGCAGCCCCGACTTCGGGAACTTCGCCTGCATCCCGGCCGGCGCAATCA
>JAFAMK010000439.1 GCA_019233415.1 Vulcanimicrobiota bacterium | reverse complement strand
GGAGCTGCTCTTCCAGCGCGGCGTCGTCGTGCGCAACCAGAGCGTGCTGATCCGCGGCGTCAACGACGACGTCGAAGCGATGACGCTGCTGGTGAAGCGGCTCTCGTGGATCAACGTCCACCCGTACTACGTCTACATGCACGACCTCG
Organism: Vulcanimicrobiota bacterium; assembly: GCA_019233415.1. Lineage (GTDB taxonomy): Bacteria > Vulcanimicrobiota > Vulcanimicrobiia > Vulcanimicrobiales > Vulcanimicrobiaceae > Vulcanimicrobium. The sequence goes on along the minus strand of JAFAMK010000439.1, from coordinate 24,773 downwards.
TCAAAGGCGTCGAGGAGATGCGCACCTCCATCCAGACCTCGGTCGACCTGGAGAAGGCCGTGCGCGGCACGACCGCCGGATTCAACACGCCGCTCTTCATCTGCGACGCGCCCGGCGGCGGCGGCAAGCGCGACATTCACTCGTTCGACTACTACGACCGCGACAACGGGATCGCCGTCTACAGCGCGCCGAGCGTCAAACCCGGCCAGTCGTTCCTCTACTTCGACCCGATCGACACGCTCTCGCCCGAAGCACAGGCACGCTGGGCCGTCCCCGTGCTCCAGGACGAGATGATCCGCAACGCCGTCAGCCGTGCAGGCGGGAAGGTCGCCGCACTCGCGTAGAACCCCGCGCGCGATGAGCGTGCGGGTCTGTGTGTACTGCGGGTCGTCGGCCGGGAACGACCCGCGCTTCGCTGCGCTTGCGCGCCGGTTCGGGACCGCGCTCGCGCGTGCGGGGATTGGGATCGTGTACGGGGGTGGGCGCGTCGGGTTGATGGGCGCGCTTGCGGATGCGGCGCTCGAGGCCGGCGGCGAAGTCATCGGCGTGATTCCGCGCTTTCTCGAAGAGCGTGAGATCGCGCACGACGGCGTCGATCTGCGCGTCGTCGCGTCGATGCACGAGCGCAAGCAGCTGATGTCGGAGTTGTCCGACGCGTTCGTCGCGCTGCCGGGCGGGTTCGGCACGTTCGAGGAGTTCTTCGAGATCGTCACGTGGGTGCAGCTGCGGCTGGTCGATGCGCCGTGCATCCTCGCGAACGTCGACGGGTACTACGATCCGCTGCTGGCGCTGATCGACGGCGCGAGCGCGAACGGGTTCATCAGCGACGCGAACCGCGCGATCGTCGAAGCGTACAACAGCTTGGACGAGGTCGTGCTGCGGCTGCGTCGCGCCGGATGACCGGTTGAGCGGACCTCCGCTACCTGGCGCGTTGTGTGTAGAGCATTGTCACGTCACCGCCTAGCCGCGGATCGGTGAGCGGGCGGTAGCGTGCCAGCAGCGCGTCCAGCGCCGGCGATGGGAAGTGTGCCGCGTAGGGTTCGATCCACTCGATCTCGTCGACGGACAAACGGCCGCCGGCGGCGATGTCTTGCACGGCGCCGGCCGGCTTCGCGAACGACTGCGGGTCGGCGACCGCCGGAATCAGTCGGCGCACGAGGCGGTGCAGCGCGCCGCCGTCCATGCCGTAGAGGTCGACGCCGTTCGCGCGGCCGAGTTCCGCCAGCATCACGAGCGGCGTGAGCGCGTAGAAGTGGTAGTGCAGCGCACGCTCGCCGCGCGCCATTTCGAGCGGGAGCGTCCCGTCCGGCGTGATCTGGTCGACGCCGATCTTGTACTTCGCGACGCCCCAGTCGAACAGCGCGCGGTCGTCGGCGGCGACGCCGGCCGCGGCGACCGCGAGCCCGGTCCAATAGGCGTGGTTGTTGGCGTTTGCCTTCGGGCCTTCGTAGGCGGGTTCGACGCGCCGCGCGACCGCCGCGAGCCAGCTCGCGACGACTGCCGGGCTCCCCGCAGGATCGGCGACGCCGGAGTCGCGCAGCTTCAGAAACGACAGTGCGAGCCCGCCCAGCGTCCACTCGCGCTCGTACGCGCCCTGGCGGTTCACCGTGCCGTCGAGCGCGTTCGCCTGCGCCCACGCGTGGAACCACGTCCACGCGCACGTGCCGGCCGCGTCGTCGCCGACGACCGCCGCGTCGACGAGCCGCGTGACGGTCGCGAGGTAGTCGCGGATCGGCTTCAGTTGCGCGACGTTCTGCGCGCGCTTCGTGGGATCGGCGACCGAGTGCTGCGCGTCGGTGTAGTACGAGACGCCTTCGACGTCGTGGACCGGCGCCGTCGGCGTCTTGCACGCAACGACGCGCGTGAGCCCCGTGCGGCGTGCGCTCTGCACGGCGACGACGAACGGGCTGCGTAGTACCGTGCCCTGCGCATCGGCGTTTTGCCAGGACGAACCGGCGAACGCCGCCAGGAACAGCGCGCCCGCGACGAGCGCCGCAGAACGGCGGGTCATCGCGGCGCGGCGACGCGTTCGAAGAGCGCGAACGCGCGCGTTTCCGACGCCTCCGCGACGGCGGGGACGTAGCCGGCGACGCCGGGGACCGCGAAGTTGTGCGCGGCGCCGTCGTGCACGACGATCTCCGCGTCGCTGCGCGCGCGTAGCGCGGCGGCGATCGCGGAGACCTCGTCAGGCGGCGTGAGCGGATCGTCGGCGCCGAAGTGGAGCGAGAGCGGCACGTGGATGCGCGGCGCGTCGTCGAGGCTGACCCCGATCTGCGTCGGGTGGAAGCCGGCCGCCGCCACCACGTCGAGCCGCGCCGCCGACAAGAACGCATAGCGCCCGCCGAAGCAGAACCCGGCTACGAAGACGCGCCCGTCGGCACCGTCGAGTCCGCGCAGCGATGCGACCGCGTCGCCGACGTCGTCCATGAGCTGGTCGACGTCGACGCGCCGTCCGCGCGCCGCGGCGCGCGCGCGGCCTTCGTCGGTTCGTGCCATCACCTCGGGCTCGGGATCGCGCCAGAACTGGTTCAGCGCCAGCACCGCAAAGCCGCGCGCAGCCCAGCGGTCGGCGATCGTCTCGATCACCGGTTCGATCCCGTAGATCGGCGGAAGCAGCACGATCCCGGGGACCGAGCCGCTACCCGCCGGGCGCGCGAGGTAGGCGGGAATTGCCCCGCCGTCCCGCGCGCGAACCGTCGTCGCCGCGCCGCTCAATGGCCGATCGTCCGCCGGTACGCGACCTCGAGGCGCGCCGGCCCGACGTTGAGGCCGTTCGTGTAACCGAGCTTGCCGTTGACGAGAATCTCCGGTATCCCGCCTTCCTGTTCGACGTACGGATTGGCGAAGACGTTGAAGATGTTGTACGCCGTCACCTGGACCGAGCCGTACTTCGCGGCGTTTCCGGCGACCGGGAAGCTCGCCATCGCGTTCGCGACGGTGAACGCCGAGCGGTTGAAGGAGTTGTTGGAGCCGTAGTACGTCTCGCCGAACGCGAACACGCCGCCGCCGGCCGTCCGCCAGCTGATCTCGCCGTAGCCTTGCGCGTAGGGAATGTTGTTGCGCGCGATCCCGTTGTAGTCGGAGTTCACCGACGTCCCGTCGCCGGGGACGATGTAGTTCACGTTCGGGACGACGGCGAGGTTCGTCGCGAAATTCTTCCCGTAGAACGTCGGGGTGAGGTTGTACGGATAGGCGCGGATCAGCGCGAGGCTCGTGACGTAGCCGAACCCGAGCGCCGGGTCGCGCCGCACCGAGGCCTCGACGCCTTCGTAGCGCGCGTTGGCGAGGTTGACCCACTGTGTCGTGTAGAGCGGGAACGTTCCGTCGACCCCGTCGTTGTACGTCCCGGTGACCGAGCGCGCGTTGACGTACTGGTTGAACAGGTTCGTGCGGTACACGTCGAGGTCGACCACCGTGTACGGGTCGCTCGTGCGGAAGCTCGAGCCGAGATCGAAGCCGAAGGCCGTTTCGGGCCGCAGGAATGGGTTCGAGAGCGTCGTCGTGTAGAACGATCCGGCGCCGGCATTGGTGAACGTGTACGCCTGCGTCCCGATCCCGTTCGGCGTGAGGCCCGCGTCGAGCAGGTCGATGTACGGCGGCGCGATCGCGCTCCCGATCGCGAGCCGCACGTTCGTGCGGTCGTTCGGCCGGTACGTGAGCCCGAGCCGTTCGTCGATGTGCGTGAACGCGGAGCTGTTGAACGTCACGCCCTGGTCGAACGACGTGCGGAAGAAATACTTGTTGAAGTAGGTGCTGAGCGTCGCGCTCAGCCTCTCCGCGAGCGCCAGATCGGCGCGCGCCATGTACGAGAGGATCGCGTACGAGGTGCCCGGCGCGGTCGCCATCCCGTTCGGGTCGCCCAGGTAGTTGTAGCGCCACGACGCCGTGCGGTTCGAGTCGACCGAGAACGTGTACACGTTCGGTCCGGCGTTGTGGAAGTATTCGAGCGAACCGCCCTGCAGCGCGTCGCGGCCGGTCGAGCCGAAGAACGCGTTGGTCGGGCTCCCGTTTCCGGTGTTCGTCCCGCTGATCCCGGCGTAGCCCGGCGACGCGGCGGTGCACGTCGGGTCGTACTTCGTGTTGTAGTGGGTCGGCGAGCCCGGCGGCTGCACGCACTGCGCGAACGAGCCGGGGTTCGGGCCGAAGGTCACCGGGAGCAACTGGCCGTTGTAGGTCTGCGTCGGCCCCGGGGTCACGCACTTCGTCGTCCCGGGCGTGTACGCGAGGCAGGTCGTCGTCGAGCCGTAGACGTTCAGCATCTCGGTGAACGAGCCGGCCGGATTGTTGACGCCGTTCCCCGCGATGTTGTTCGTCACCGCGCCGAAGTAGCGCGCGAGCACGGTGTCCTTGTGAATCTGCGTGCGCAGGTCGAGCTGGATGATCGGCTCGTCCTGGTGGCGGATCTGCTGCGGGCCGACGTAGTTGTCGTCGAGGTTGAACGCCGTGCCCGGCCCGACGTCGCTGTAGCCTGCAGCGGCGTTCGACGGGTTGAAGACGACGTTGTCCTGCCAGAGGTGGTTCCCGTTCTCGTCGGTCGTCCCGTGCGTGCCGAGGTACGTCGCGGTGACGCTCGTCGCGTCGGAGAGCTTGTAGCGCAGCTTCGCCAGCTCGGCGCGGTCCATCAGGAAGGTGTTGACGTGCTCGCAGCACGCGTACAGGCCGACCTGCCCGACCTTCGCGGGGTTCTGAATTCCGGGCGGTGCCGGCGAGACCGGCGAGACCGTCGCCGAGTTGACGTACTGCCCGTTGACCTGCGTGAACTGGTTGATCGGAATGCGCGTCGCGAAGCCTTGGACGGGGCCGTGCGCCGCGTTCAGCGCGTACACGAGCGCGTAGCCGAGACGGCCGTTCAACACGGTCCCGGTTGCGCGCGCGAAGCCGAACTCGCCGCCGAAGTTGTCGGTGCCGTACTCGAACTGCTGCACCGGGCGCGCCGTCGGTTCCAGCGTGCGGAAGTTCACGGCGCCGCCGATCGCGTAGTTGATGTTGGGGACCTCGGCGCCGGGGCCTTTGACGACCTCGACGTCTTGGAACAGCGCCGGGTTCAGGTACTGCGTGCGGTAGCCGCCCTGCGAGCGCGCGACCGCGTGGCCGTCGACGAGCGACGCCGTCTCATACGTCAGCGAGCCGCGAATGTTCGGGTACGACGCGGCGCCCGGCGAGGTAGGGTTGGCGTTCGCCGACTCGTGCGCGGTGACGTAGCCGGGAAGCTGGTCCAGCACCTGCATGATCTGGTTCTGGCCCTGATCGGCGAAGACCGCGGCGGTGACGCTCTGCTGCGCCGCCGGCGTGACGTTGAGGTTGCCGCGCCGTCCGGCGCGCGTCGTCACGCGGCCGATCGTCTGCAGCGACGTCAGCGTTTGCGCGGCGAGCGCGACGTCGGCGCGGTACGTCTGGCCCGCGACGACCGAGTAGTCGGTGATCGTCTGCGTGCCGTAGCCGCTGCGCGAGACGGTCATCGCGTAGATGCCGGGGACGACGGTCAGCGAGAACGCGCCGTTTTCATCGGTGCGCGTTGCGTACGACTGCGGACCGCTCAGCGCGACGCCGGCGCCGGCGAGCGGGTTTTGGTTCGCATCGCGGATCGTGCCCGCGATCGTCGCGGTCGCCGTGGCCGGCGACGAGACGGCGGTCGCGGGCACCGTCGTCGATTGCGCCGCGGCGGCGAGCGGCGCGAGGGCGAGCAGCGCTGCAGCCGTCAGCGCGACCAGCCGGGTCCAGGGGGCGAAGGCACGGGACACCCTCATGGTCATGCGGTCCTTTCGGTGCGGTGGGGGGCGGCGCCGAGCCAGTCGCGCAGCACGCGCGCGTCGTCGGCAAACGCGACGGGATCGTCGTCGCGCACGAACTCGACCATCGCCCAGCGAACGGGGAAGCGTGGATCGTCCCAGCCGGCGACGGCCTCGAGGAGCGGATTCCAGAAGTGCGCCGAGGACGCGAGCGGAAAGCGCTCGCGCCGTTCGTTCCAGTGAAAGACGTGCAGGTGCGAAAGCCGTTCGCGCAGCGCGAACAGCTCGTCGGCCGCATCGGCACCGGCGATCCCGGGCCGCGGCTGCCAGTAGGTGAACAGGTTCGGATGATCGGCGTGCGCGAGCAGGTCCAGCGTAGAGGCGAGCGTGTCGGTCAGCGTCTCGCGGTGAAACTCCAGCGAAACCGTCACGTTCGCGCGCGCCGCCGCCTCGGCGTAGGCGTGTAGCGCCTCAACACTGCGCGCGCGGTCGGCCGCAGCGACGGCGGCGGACGGGACGCGGCGACGGCCGGCCCAGACGCGCACGTTCGGCGCGCCCAGCGCGACGGCGGTGTCGAGCACGCGCGCGAACGCGTCGGGCGCGTCGGCACCGGCTTCGACGTAGGAACCGTACGACGCGACGGTGATTCCGCGCGCCCTGCTCGCCGCGGCGACCGCGTGCGCCCGCGCCACGTCGCCGACCGGAACGTGGGTGTCGGCGCCCCACTCGATCCCCCCGACCGCGGCGTCCGCGGCGAGCGCCAGAACGCGCTCGTACGGCAGCGCGCGGAACGTCACCGAGCACAGGCCCAGACCGAACGCGCTCACGCCTGCCGCTCCCACTCGTCGGCGCGCAGCGCGTAGCGCAGCGGCTCGCCGCGGCCGTAGCGTTCCAGCTCGTCGAGCACGAGCGCGGAGAGCCGCTGCACCTCGGTTCCGACCGCACCGGCGCAGTGCGGCGTCAGCACGACGTTCGGCAGGTCGTAGAGCGGCGAGTAGGGCGGAAGCGGCTCGGGCTCGGTGACGTCGAGGACGGCGTCGATGCGGCCGCTGCGCAGCTCGTCGATCAGCGCGTCCTGGTCGATCAGCGCCGGGCGCGCGGTGTTGATCAGCGTCGCGCCGTTGCGCATGAGCGCGAGGCGGCGGCGGTCGAGCATGTGTCGCGTCGCGGGGATCGCCGGCGCGTGCAGTGAGACGACGTCGGATGCCGCGACGAGCGCGTCGAGGTCGGCCGCACGCGCGCCGAGCGCACGCGCCTCGTCCGCGCCGGCGTACGGGTCGTAGAGCAGCACCTCGAAGTCGAACGGCGCGAGCAGCGCGAGGACGCGCCGACCGATCCGCGACGCGCCGACGATCCCGATCGTCTTGCGATAGTTGCCGAGTCCCGGCGCGTGGTCGCGCAGCGGCTTGAGCGAACGCCGCTCGCGCCGGTAGACGTCGCGCAGCGTCAGGACGCGCTTGTTCGCGAACAGAATCGCCGCGAGCGTGTACTCGGCGACCGGGAGCGCGTTCGCGTCGGCCGCGTTGACGACCGCGATCCCGCGCGCGAAGACGCTCGGGTCGACGATCGCCTTCACGCTCCCCGCGAGATGCGCGATCAGCTTCAGTCGCGGCGCCGCGTCGAGGACCGCGGCATCGACCGTGGGCGCGCCCCAGCCGGTGACGAGCACCTCGGCTTCACGCAACGCGTCCGCAACGCCGTCCGGCGAGAACGCGCGCACCGGCTCGGGCCGTACCAGCTCGAGCAGTGCACCGAGTCGCGCCGACTGGTCCGGCGCGAACGTGTCGGGATTCCGCTCGGGTGCGTACGCGAGCAGCGCCTTCGGCCGGCGCACGCTCACGGTGCCGGCTCCGGGAGCGGGTCGCCCATCACCGTGCGCGCGCGAATCGCGAGCGGCACCAAGATACCGAGCCCCGCGGCCGTGACGAGGAGCGCCTCGACGAACCCGATGGGAAGGTAGATCAGCAGCACGCCGACGACCATGATCGCCGAACCGAGGAGCTTGCGCGAAATGCCCTTCTCCTTGAACCACAGCCATCCGAGCAGCACGATCACGATCGTTCCGGCGCGCTTGAGGCTGATGCCGACGACGACCGGCATCAGCGCCGCGGCGACGAGCTGCGTGACCAGCACCAGCACGTCGGAGCACGCCAGCCAGAAGACGGTCCACGGCTCTTGGCGGAACGGCGTGCGCGGATCGACGCGAAAGGCCAGGCTCAGCGCGAAGAAGAGCGCCATCGTCCCGAACGCGTACGCGAGCGCCTCGGTGAACGCGCCGCTCATCAGCACGACGCGCTTCTCGATCGGCCCGGAGATCGCGTACAGCAGCGCGACGGCCATCATGTAGCGGCTGCCGGTTTCGCCGACGAGCGCCTTGAACGGTGAGAGCCAGCTCTCGGCGAGCAGGTCGATGTGGATCGCGAACGCGCCGGCGACGATCAGCACGATTCCGAGCACCTTCGTCCACGATGGGACCTCGCCGAACCCCACCCAGCCGGTGAAGATGACGAAGACCGGCGTGAACGAGAGCAGCGGCGCGGTCGTCGAGAGCGCGGACAACTGAAACGCCTTCAGGTGCGCCCACGAGGCGTAGCCGAGGATCGCCGTCAGCGCGACCATGTAGGCGCCGAAGGTGACGGCCGGCGACCAGTGCAGGAACGGGATGCCGAAGAACGCGCCGCCGTCGACGATCCTCACCGGCGTTCCGGTGCGGGCGAGAACGATCACCGCAATCGCGACGAACAGCGTGGAGAGCGAACGGTACGCGAACGTCGCGGCGGTCGCGTTCTGGCGCAGCATGATCTGCTTGCGCAGCAGCTCGCCCGCGACGTTTCCCAGCGACGCGACGGTCGCCATGACGAGCCCGAACTCCGAGAAGCGGTCGACGACCGTCATCGGCAGGATATATCTTCCACGCCGTGGGCACGGGACGTCACCGGGCGGTGGCGTTCCGTGACGCGGCGGTCGGGACGCGCAAGCGCGCCAGCAGCTCCGCGATCTCGGCGTGTTCGGCCGCGGTGACCGGGACGAGCGGCGCGCGCGGCGGCCCGGCGGCGTAGCCGAGAATCTCCGCCGCGGCTTTCATCACCGAGACTTCGTAGCCGCGCTTGCGCGCGCGCAGCTCGTAGAACGGCCGGATCACCGTCGCGTGCAGGTCGCGCGAGCGCGCGGGATCGTGCTGCACCGCGTCCCACAGTTCCGCGGCGATCTCGGGCCAGAAGCAGGCCATCGACGAGGTGAAGCCTTCTGCGCCGGCGGCCGCGTACGGGATCAGCAAGTCGTCGCCGACGCCGCCGAGCCAGACGAGGCGTTCGGCACCGAGCCGCTCGATGACGTGCTCGCGGATGCGCATGAAGCTCCGCACGTCGCCGCGGCCGTCCTTGTAGCCGACGACGTTCGGCGCGGCGAGCGCGAGCTGCTCGACGAGTTCCGGCGTGAAGTGCGCGGCGTCGCGCGCGTACGGCAGCACCGGAAGCCGCGTCGCGCCGGCGATGGCGAGGTAGTACGCGAGCAGTCCGGCCGGATCGGGGTTCTGGTAGTAGGGCGGCAGGATCAGCACCGCGTCGGCGCCGGCGTCTTCCGCGGCGCGCGCGAGCTCCGCGCCGATCGCCGGCCCGACACCGACCGCCGCGATCACCGGCTTGCGGCCGGCGACCGCCTCGACGGTCGCGCGCGTGATCGCCGCGCATTCGCTGGGCGTCAGCGAGAAGAGCTCGCCGGTTCCACTCGGCGCGACGATCGAGACGCAGCCGCTGTCGGCAAGCATCGCGAGGTTCGCGCGCACGCCGGCGAGATCGACCGCGCCGTGCGCGTCGAACGGCGTGATCGGAAAGGCGATCGCGCCGCGCAGCATGTGCGCGCTGCGTGCGGTCAGCGAGTTCGCGCCGTTCACCACGCCGGCACCAGCCGCTTCCAGGCCGGATCGACGTGCTTGCGCATCTCGGCCGTATCGTCGCGCTTGCGGTACGGCACGCGCTCGTAGCGCTCGCGCCCGCGCGCGAGGCGATCCTGGTCGATCGTCACGCCGAGCCCGGGGCCGGTCGGGACGCGCACCGCGCCGTCGACGATCGGAACGCGTCCGCCTTCGATCACTTCGTCCTCGTCCGCTTGCCACGGGTAGTGCGTGTCGCACGCGTAGGTCAAGCGCGAGGTAGCCGCGGCGACGTGCGCCATCGCGACGAGCGAGATGCCGAGGTGGCTGTTCGAGTGCATCGAGAGCCCGATCCCGAACGTTTCGCACAGGCGCCCGAGCTGCGCCATCGCGCGCGGACCGCCCCAGTAGTGGTGGTCGCCGAGGATGATCTGCGCCGACTTGCGCCGGACCATCTCGGGGACGTCGCCGAAGTGCGTCACCGCGACGTTGCTGGCGAGCGGGATCGGCGTTCCGTTCTCGCGCATCGCGTCGTGCAGACGCCCCATCCCGTCGAGCCCGGCGACGGGGTCTTCGAGATACTCGAGCTTGCCGTAGAGCCGCGTGGCGACGTCGACCGCGGTTTCGTGCGACCAGACCGAGTTCGGGTCGATCCGCTGCGGCGCGCGCGGGCCGAACGCGTCGTAGAGCGCGAGGATCGTCTCGACCTCGACCTCGGGCGGCAGCACGCCGGCCTTGAGCTTGTAGCTCTGGAACCCGTAGCGGCGCGTCATTGCCGCGGCCTGCGCGACGATCCCGTCGGGCGTCATCGCTTCGCCGTACTCGTCCTCGCGCTCGTCGTCGCCTTCACCGCCGCCGCCGGCGTGCTTGTAGAACAGGTACGCCGCGAAGGGAACCTCGTCGCGCACGCGCCCACCGAGCAGGTCGCTGACGGGAACGCCGTGCGCGCGGCCGATCAGGTCGAGCGCGGCGGTTTCGAGCGCGGCGTAGATGCGCAGCGGAACGTCGTTCGGGTTCTCGCCCGGCACGTAGTGGGTCTGGCTGCGGTCGACGGTGCCGTTCGCCCCGACCAGCCGCGGCCCGAGGAAGATGTCGTCGACGCCGCGTGCGAGCTTTCCGAGCGCGTAGGCGTCGGCGCCCTCGACGACGCCGCGCACGCGTTCGAAATCGGCCAGTGCCTTCTCCCCACCGTGCGCCTCCGCGATGCCGACCAAGCCGTCCTCGCTCCGCAGCTCGATGATCGTCCGCAGGGCATAGGGGGCATGGAGGCCGTAGGAACTACGAAGCGGCGGGTCGGCTATCGCGACGGGCGTCAGCTTCAGCGCGACGATACGGATGGGGCTTCTCCGGCGGGAGTGGAGGTTGAATTCGAGGCGGTCAGACTTGTCAGACAATCTGATTGCCCGACAGGATACGTAGCACGTTCCGGGCAATGGAGTCAACCATACTCGGGGTAATCTGAGGCGAACTTGGCAGGGAATCTCGAACCGATTGAACGGCGCTCCGTCTACGACGAAGTCGTCGTACGGCTTGGCGAATACATCGTCCAGCGGGGGCTGCGCCCCGGCGAGAAGCTGCCGCCCGAGCGCGAGCTGATGGAGTCGCTTCGCGTCGGCCGCTCCTCGCTGCGCGAGGCCGTCAAGGCGCTGCGCGCGGTCGGCGCGATCGACGTCGTGGCGGGCGGCGGGATGTACGTCGGCCGCGGCGGCACGACCGCGCTCTCGAAGCCGCTCTCCTGGGCGGTCTTCTTCAACGCGAACAGCATCAACCAGGCCGTCGAGGCGCGCCGCATCCTGGAGACCGAGCTGGCCGGGCTCGCAGCCGACCGCGTCACCGACGACGAGCTGGCGGCGCTGCGCGGCCACCTCGACCAGATGAGCGCCGCGGCGAGCGATCCGGCCGCGTACCTCGCCGCCGACGTCGCCTTCCACCTCGCGATCGCGCGCGCCGCGCACAACGACGTGCTCTACTACGCGCTCGAGATGCTGCAGCACGTCGTGCGCGCGTGGATTCGGCGGATTCTGCGCAAGGCCAACGGCGAGCCGGTCTCGCTCGACGAGCACGCGCGCATTCTCGCGGCGCTCGAACGCCATTCGCCCGACGACGCGCGCCGCGCGATGAGCGCGCACATCGACGCCGCCAGCCGGCGTCTTCTCGCGGCCTCACCCGAGTTCACCGACGCATCCGAAGAGGTTCCCGTGCCATGACGACCACCGCCACGACGACGAGCGCGGGCTACGCGACCGAGCTGCGCCTGCTGATCGGCGGCGCGTCGGTCGGCGCCGGCGCGCGCGCCACGATCCCTGTGCTCGACCCCGCGACGAGCGAGGAGATCGGGCAGCTCCCGGTCGCGACCGACGCGGACTTGCGCGACGCGCTCGCGTCGGCACAGCGCGGCTTTGCGCGCTGGCGCGCGACCTCGGCCTACGACCGCGCGGTCGTGCTGCGCAACGCGGCGCGTTTGATTCGCGAGCGCGTCGAGACGATCGCGCGCGTGATGACGATCGAACAGGGCAAGCCGCTCGCCGAGTCGCGCGCGGAGGTGCTCGCTTCCGCCGACGTGATCGAGTGGACCGGCGAAGAAGGCCGGCGCGCGTATGGGCGCGTCGTTCCGCCGCGCGCGGAGTCGGTGCGCCAGCTCGTGCTGCGCGAGCCGGTCGGTCCCGTCGCCGCGTTCACGCCGTGGAATTTCCCCGCGATCACGCCGGCGCGCAAGCTCGCCGGCGCGCTCGGCGCGGGCTGCTCGCTCATCATCAAGCCGTCCGAGGAAACGCCGGCGACCGCGCTCGCGCTGGTCGACGCGCTGCGCGACGCGGGGCTTCCCGACGACGTCGTCAACGTCGTCTTCGGCGACCCGCCGCACATCTCGGAGACGCTGCTCGCCTCTCCGGTGATTCGGAAGATCTCGTTCACCGGCTCGACCGCGGTCGGCAAGCACCTCGCGCGGCTCGCCGCCGACGGCGTGAAGCGCGCGACGCTCGAACTCGGCGGACACGCGCCGGTGATCGTCAGCGACAGAGCCGACTTGGACAAGGCCGTCAAGGCGTCGGTCTCGGCGAAGTTCCGCAACGCGGGGCAGGTCTGCGTCTCGCCGAGCCGCTTCCTCGTGCAGGAGCGCGTCGCGCCGGCGTTCACCGAGGCGTTCGCCGCGGCGGCCGCGGCGCTGCGCGTCGGCCCGGGCGTCGAGGAAACGACGCAGATGGGCTCGCTCGCCAACGCGCGCCGGCGCGACGCGATCCATGCGCTCGTCGAAGACGCGACGCAGCGCGGCGGGACACTGCACACCGGCGGCGCGGCGCTCGACGGGCCGGGCTTCTTCTACGCGCCGACCGTCGTCGGCGACGTGCCGGCCGACGCGCGCGTGCTGAGCGAAGAGCCGTTCGGACCGATCGCGGTCATCACATCGTACCGCACGCTCGACGAAGCGATCGCGCAGGCGAACGCGCTGCCGTACGGACTTGCGGCGTATGCGTTCACGCAAGACGTCGGCGAGTCGATCGCGCTCGGCAACCGCATCGAAGCGGGGATGGTCGGGATCAACCACTTCGGCGTCTCGCTCGCCGAGATTCCGTTCGGCGGCGTCAAGGAGTCCGGCTACGGCTCCGAAGGCGGAACCGAGGGGATCGACGGCTACCTCGTGACCAAGAGCGTCACGACGGCGTCGTAGCCTTCGCTCCGTCCAGCACATTCGATTTGCCTCGAAATCGGAATAGCACTAAACAGGGCGGAGACCGAATTCGGCTCCGCCCTTACGTTAATCCATCTTGATCTTCTTGTCCTCGGATGATGGCGTCGTTTGCTTGGGTGCTGGATCCCGGCGATCCAGCATCCATGACGGGACTCCGGCCGTTACGCGGTTTGCGCTCTCCACCAACGCGGCGAGCTTAGGGCGATTGCTCATCAAGGCCTCCAATGTTCTCAGTAATGTACGATGTGAATTCTTTGAAGAGTCTCATCGGTACCCGCTCCGCTTGCGCTACCGATGCTATCGAGGGCGTGTAGTATGGCAACGAAGGCGCTCTAGTTGCGATGTCGATAGGAATCTTAGTTCCATCGCCTTGCTTTCGAAGTCGCTGACCCAAGAGAAAGAACTCTAAATAGCGCGGCGGAGCAACTCCGACGAAGGTTCGGAAGACTACCCGGTGGGGATCGTCACTGGTCGGGTCCAACGCGACTGAATCCCGATACAGATCCTTCGTAGCACTCTTCGGATATGGTTCCAGGTAGACTACTTGACGAATACCCGCTGCGACGATATGACGCGCACACTCATGACACGGAAAGGTTGATGTGAACATGCGTGTACCTTTCGTCGCCACGCCGTGACGGCCGGCATCGATGATCGCAGCCGCTTCCGCGTGAACGGCGCGTATGTAGTCGATGTTGTCTTTGATACGAGTATTTCGCAGGGGTGCTCCGTCGGTCGTGTACAGTTCCTTGAGCCTCTTCTCCGGAGTCATATCACTGTAGTCACCAGCAAGTACGCCGGCTTTAGCGAGAGCCTCGACCACCGTAGAGATCATTTCCTCGCGAAAAGCATCACTCGTATCACGAACCGGTGCGCCTTCTTTTGGAGTGTAGACCATGTCGCGGCCGTGGAATTCAGCGTCGTCGTCGGGCCAATACTGACCGCCTGTCACCGCTTTTGCCGCCTCATTTGTACCACAAGCGACAACTGAGCCATCATCTCGTAAGATCGCCGCGCCGATCTGCCTCGCCATCGAGCCAGACCGAGCTTGTGCCGCTCGCGCCAGGAACATCCCATATTCGGCGAGGCGCGGAGTTTGGAAAACGTCTCCGAACAAGAGATGTACAAGGCGCACAAGCTCATCACGAATTTCATCCGGATCTTCCGTCGAATCCACAATGAAGTCTGTTCCGTAGAACGCCTCGCCGACGCGTTGACCTAGCTTCGTATCGACTTCGTCCCTCTTCATAAGAGCCTCGACAAGCTTTCTGTCGTCATCGTCCAATGCGTCAAGGCCAAGATCGCGTCTCCGGATCTCAGGCGGAGTGTAGACGCCGATGCTGACAAATGCTGGCCCGTAGACGCGTCGTAAATACTCCAGCTCATCAGGATGCTTGAGCGAATCTACGAGATATGCCGCGCTCGAAATCGGAATCGTCTCGAGTGGCTGCTCCTCTTCTGGTTGAACGCCACGCGCTTTGTTGATTCGCTGCCTTAGTTGCTGGATCGCGCTGATTGCCAGAATAGCGCCGAAGTCTCCTCGCCTTTCGGTACGCGAATTGAATGCGTCCCAATCACGTCGCAGCTTGTCCCCAACATTCATCAGAAGGCGCTTGCGATGGAGTGGTTCGGCGTTCTTTATAGCATCAATGTCCCTAGCATATTCTCGTATCAGCGTACTGATCTTGATGGTGCGCAACTGGTAGCCCGCTGCACTGAGCGCTTGCCTGAGTACCTTGACGACGACATCTTTATCCACGCCGAGCGGCGCAACAAGACCGAAAATGAGCTCGCGCCGGCCCCCGGTTTGATCTTGAGGCGCCCCAGACTGATCCGCCGCACCCGCATCGGGCTGGACCGTGGTCATTCCCAATCAACTCCCAAACAAGTAGAGCAAGGGGAGCTGGCACTTCCCTAGTTGGTCTATCTTCGCGCTATCTGAGCACTCCACCTATATATTGTGCGCGAACATATGTTCGTGACGACATAATGTGGGTAGCGTGAAAACCGTGGATTGAGTGGATGGTGTGCTCACGGAGTGTGCGTGGGCGGGTGGAAAACCGCGTCACGCCCTAAATAGCAAGCAGACGATGGACGTCAGGCTACGTAGCCTTCGCGCCGTCGAGGGGCCAGAAGCCGAAGATCGCGCGGCCCGGTTCGAGGTCCCAGAAGCGCGTCGCGTTGTCGCTCACGCCGTAGACGACGGCGTAGTCGACGTCGCGCGCGAGAATCGCGCGCACGAGCCGGGCGAAGTCGCGCTGCGACATCCACGTCGACGCGTAGCGCTTGCGGCGCTGCTCTGCGGTGAGGTAATCGAGAAAGCTCGGGCCCAGGAACAGCGAGGGATCGTCGTAGCGGTCGGGTTCGACGATCGAGCCAATTCGCACGCACGTCACCTGCAGCCCGAAGCGCTCACTGTAGAACTTGCCGAGAACCTCGCCGAACACTTTGCCGACGCCGTACAGGCTGTCGGCGCGGAACGGGTCGTCGTTGCGCACGAGCACGCCGGCGCCGGGCTCGTAGAGAGGCGCGCCGTTGACGATCTCGTGCATCCCGACCGTGTGGTTCGAGCTCGCGAAGATCACCCGCTTCACGCCCTGCCGGCGCGCGGCCTCGAAGGCGTTGTACGTCCCGGCGATGTTCGCGCCGTGGACCTGCTCCCACGTCGCGGTCACCGACGAGACGCCGGCGAGATGGACGACCGTCTCGCAGCCGGCGAAGGCGCGTTCCAGCGCGGCGAGGTCTTGCACGTCGGCGACGACGTCCGCGTCGTGGAGGTCAATGCGCACGACCGCGTGGTCGCGCGCGAGGTCCGCGCTGAGGTAGGTGCCGACGAGCCCGGCGGCCCCGGTGATCGCGATCTTGCTCATGCGAGCGGGCCGGTTCTCGCCGCGCTCGGCGGCACCTGTTTGGTCTGACGTCTGCTTGTCTGAGGAATTTTCTTCCACGCGGCGAAGCGGGCGCCGGTGAGCAGGATGAACCGGGCCTCCTTTCTCGCCGGCATCGCCGCCGCCGCGGCGACCCCGGCCGTGGCGCTCGGGCAAACCGAGACGACGCCGCTGCGGCTGCAGGTCGACGCGACGGCGGCCGGCCGTGCCGTCGGGCGCGACTTCGTCGGGCTGAGCTACGAGATGAAGGCGCTCTGGTGGGGCGAGCTGGCCCCCGATCCGACGTACGTCGCGCTGCTGCGCGGGCTCGGCCGCGGTAATCTGCGCGTCGGCGGCAACCAGGTCGAGTTCGGCCTCTGGAGCGAGGACGGGAAGCCGCAGATGGTCGACCAGCGCGACTATCCGATCGGGCCGGCCGACGCGGCGAAGCTCGCCGCGCTCGCGGAGGGCGCCGACTGGACGGTGACGAGCGGGATCGCGCTCGGCCACGGCGAGCCGCAACGCAGCGCGGCGCAAGCCGCGGGCTGGCAGGACGCGCTCGGCGCGCGGCTGGTCGGGATCGAGATCGGCAACGAACCGGACACGTTCTTCCGCAAGGTGCGGCCCGAGACGTACCGCTACGCCGACTATGCGCGCGAGTGGCGCGCCTACGCCGCGGTGATCGACGCGCAGAAGCGCGTGCGCGCGCCGTACACCGGACCCGCCTCCGCGCACGACGTGTACGGGTTCACGATCCCGTTCGCGAACGAGTTCCGCGGCCGCATCGCGGCGCTCAGCAACCACTACTACCACGGCACCGCCGGCGCGAACCCGACCATCGCGCAACTGCTCGCGCGCGACGCGACCTGGCCGCAGCGGCTCACCGACCTGATCGCCGCGGCGAACGCCGCGAACGTCCCGTTCCGGCTCGCCGAGACGAACAGCATCTCGCGCGGCGGAACGGCCGGCGTCAGCGACGTGTTCGCCGCGACGCTGTGGGGGATTCGCCACATGGCGCAGTTGCTGAACATGGGCGCGGCGGGCGTGAACTTCCACGGCGGCGGTCCGGCGATCTACACCGCGATCCACTGGGACGACAAAACGCACGCGTACACGGCGCGGCCGCTGTACTACGCGCTGCAGGCGGTTGCCGCGATGCTGCCGGGACGCGTGCTGCCGTCGGGCGCGACCGGCGAGGGACCGGCGGGAAGCGCGAGCGACATCGACAGCGTCGCGATCGTGCGCGACGACGGTACGCTCGCGGTGCTGGTCGGCAATGCGGGAACGAACGCGCGCGCGCTGACGCTCGATCCCGGCCGCAGCGTGCGCGCCGCGAGCGCGCGCCGCATCACCGCGCCGGCGCTCGACGCGAAGGACGTCGCGTTCGGCAAGCCCGAGCCGCTCGTAGCAGGCGGCGCGACCGTGGCGCTCGCGCTGCCGGCGGCGAGTGCGGTCTTGGTGGAGATCGCGTGACTCTCTCGCGCTACCGCTGGACGGTGTGCGCGCTGCTGTTCTTCGGGGTCGCGATCAACTACGTTGACCGCCAGACGATCGCGCTGCTCAAACCGACGCTGCAAGGCGTGTTCGGATGGAGCGAGGTCGACTACGGGCACATCGTGTTCGCGTTCACGCTGGCGTACGGGCTCGGCGCGCTCGGCGCCGGTCGCGTGATGGACGTGCTCGGGACGCGGCGCGGCTACGGGCTCGCGGTCGGCCTGTGGAGCCTCGCCGCCGCCGCGCACGGGATCGCCGGCTCGGTCGCCGGCTTCATCGCGGCGCGCTTCATGCTCGGCCTCGGCGAGTCGGGTGCGTTTCCCGCCTCGATCAAGGCGGTGGCGGAGTGGTTCTTGCCGCGCGAGCGCGCCTTCGCGACGGGGATCTTCAACGCAGGGACGAGCATCGGCACGATCGCCACGCCGCTGTTTCTGCCAGTGCTCGTGTATGCGGTCGGCTGGCGCTGGGCCTTCGTCGTCACCGCCGCACTCGGCGGCGTCTGGCTGCTGCTATGGCTGCGGCAGTACCGCGCGCCGCGCGCGGAGGACGGCGCGCCGGCGACCGTCGCGATCGCTTCGGCACGCTGGCTCGACGTCTTCCCGCACCGGCAGACGTGGGCGTTCGCGCTCGGCAAGTTCTTCACCGACCCGGTCTGGTTCATGTACTTGTTCTGGCTGCCGGATTTTCTGCACCGCACGCACGGCCTGAACCTCGCGGCATTCGGCCCGCCGCTGGCCGCGATCTACGTGCTCGCCGACGCGGGGAGCATCGGCGGCGGCTGGCTGTCATCGGCGCTAATCGCGCGCGGCTGGAGCACGAACCGCGCGCGCAAGACGACGATGCTCGTCTGCGCGCTGTGCGTGCTGCCGGTGCTGTTCACGCCGCGCGTCGCGAACCTGTGGGTAGCCGTGCTGATCGTCGGCGTCGCGGCCGGCGCGCACCAGGGCTTCTCGGCGAACCTGTTCACGCTGACCTCGGACACGTTCGAGACGCACGCGGTCGGCTCGGTCGTCGGAATCGGTCAGCTGTTCGGCGCGGCCGGCGGGATGCTGATCGCGCTCGTCGTCGCGCAGATTCTTCAGGTCACCGGGAGCTATCTGCTCGTCTTCCTGATCCCGTGCAGCGCCTACCTGATCGCGCTCGCGGTCATCCAGCTCCTCGCGCCGCGGCTGGAGCGCGTCGTCCTCTCCCCGTCACCCTGAGCTCGTCGAAGGGCCCCGCTCACAGCGGTCCGCTGTCGTTCGAATGCTGCGCGTAGCTGCGCGCGTTGAAGTACCAGTCGGGGAGCGTGTCGGGGAACGTGATGTCGCGGAACTCGAAGTCCACGTCCTTGCCGTCGTCGTTGTAACCACCGCCGACGATCCCGTGAATGTCGGTCACGACGGGGACGCCGCGCACCATCCCCATCGTGATCGTGAACGTGACGGGGTAGACGTTGCCGCGGTCGACGAACAGCTTGTCCGTCGCGATCAGCTTGCGCAGCTCGTACGTCTTCTTGTCGCAGTAGACTTCGCGCAAGCGGTTGCGCTCGACGTCGCGGATCGGGAAGATGTGCAGGTGCAGCTGGTCGCCCTCGACCTCCATCGACTCGACCTTGTAGTCGGACTCGATGATCGTGCGCACGCCGCCGATCACCGGCAGCGGCGTGTAGTTGGGCTCCGGCGTCGGCACCTCGTCGACCGGGTGCGGGCGCGTCGGTGCGGGTTCGAACACGTCGGCGGTCGGCGGCCCTGGATCGCGCGCTTCGTTGAACGCGGGCCGGTCGAAGGTCAGCGGTCCGCGCGCGTCGTCGCGGAACACGTCGCGCCGCAGCGCCGCGCGGTCGAGGTTGCGCACCCAGTAGTGCCGCGTGTAGCTGTTCGCGAAGTCGGGATAGCCGTTCGTCGCCTTCTGCGTGCGCACGAGCGTGTACGTCTCGAACGCCGGCGGCGGCCGGTGCGAGCGAAACTGCGCTCGGATCAGGCCGAGCGTGCGTTGCGGCGACGGGGTCGGAAAGGCGTCTGGCGTGGGCGTCGCCACCGCCGCCGCGAGCATCACGAGAGCCAGCATGGCGAATGGTACGGCGCCGGCCGCCCGTACGCCCTCTGACTTCGCGAAGGACGGAACGCGATTCCAAGCGCAGACCCAGGAATGTCGCCGTCCTTTCGCGCCGGTGCCGCCGTGGTGGGCGCGGCGCTCGTCGTGCCCGCGCTCGCCGCCGCCGCACCCGCTCCCCGGCCGACCACGCCCGAAGACCTCACCCGGATCGCGTACGTTTCGACCGCCGCGATCTCGCACCACGGCGACCGCGTCGCGTTCGTCGTCACCAAGCTCGATGTGGTCGCGAACCGCTACGTGCGGAACATCTGGCTCGTGCGCGCCGACGGCACCGGCCTGCGCCAGCTCACGCAGGGCAACGGCGACACCGATCCGCAGTGGTCGCCCGACGACGGCACCCTGGCCTTCACCGGCGCCCGCGGCGGACCGCCGCAAATCTACACGCTCGCGCTCGACGGCGGCGAAGCGCGCAAGCTGACCACCGAAGCCAACGGCGCGTCGGGGCCGCGCTGGTCGCACGACGGGACGCGCATCCTCTACGGCGCGACGTTCGAGGACGCGCAGCCGAAGACGCACTTCGACGCGGCCGCCGCGGGCGCCGACCTCGACGATGCCCACAAGCACACCGACGTGCGCGTGACCGACCGGCTCGACTTCGAAGCGAACGGGGCGGGCGAGACGTTCCGCCAGCACACGCACCTGGTCGTCGTGCGCGCCGACGGCGCGGGCCGCACGCGGATCACGCCGCTCTCGCCGTGGTCGGAGACCGCGCCCGCGTGGTCGTACGACGACCGCAGCATCGCGTTCGTCACGCTGCGCCGGCCGGTCGATCCCGACCGGCTCGACAGCGACGTGTACGTCGTCGGAGCGCACGGCGGCGCACTGCGGCGCGTCCCGACGGCGCACCGCGCGAGCGGTTCGCCGGCGTGGTCGCACGACGGCAGTGCGCTCTTTCTGACCGTCGGCTCGGAGCCCGATCCGGCGGGGCTTCCAGGGATCGACCGCGCGCCGCTCGCCGGCGGCGAACGCCGCATCGTTCCCGAGAACACGCAGGCGTTCGGCGACGCGATGTTGACCGACACGAAGGAGGGCGGTGCGGGCTGCGGCCCGCTGCTCGAGCCGCACGACCGCTGGTTCGTCGCCGACGTCACCGTCGCGGGCGCGACCGTGCTGCGCCGCTTCGACGCCGCGACCGGCCGCGCGAGCGACGTCGTCGCGCGCGGCGACGAGATCGCCGACTGCAGCGCGAACGACGCGCTGACGACGCTCGCGTACACCGCCTCCGACGCGACGCATCCCGCCGAAGTCTTCGTGTACGACGCCGCGCGCGGCACCTCGCGCCAGCTCACGCACCTGAACGCGGCGTACCTGGCTTCGACGCGGATCGCCGCACCGCAGCCGTTCACCGTGCACGACGAGCGCGGCTTCGCGGTGCACGCGTGGTTCCTGCCGGCGCGCGTCCCGCGCGGCACGCGCGCGCCGACGCTGCTCGAGATTCACGGCGGCCCGCAGAGCCTGTTCGGGAACTCGTTCTTCCACGAGCTGCAGATGCTCGCCGGGCGCGGCTACAACGTCGTCTACGCGAACCCGCGCGGCAGCGTCGGTTACGGCTACGCGTTCGAGGCCGCGATCTCGAAGGACTGGGGCGAGCCGATGTTCCGCGACGAGATGGCCGTCGTCGACGCGGTCGCGAAGCGGCCGGAGGTCGATTCGGCGCGGCTCGGGGTGCTGGGCGGCAGCTACGGCGGCTATGCGACGCTGTGGGTGATCGGGCACACGCACCGCTTCAAAGCCGCGCTCGCCGAGCGCGCCGTCTCGGACATGACCTCGGCGTTCCTGTCCTGCGACGAGTGCTCCAACGTCTCCGCGCGCTACGCGTTCGGGAACGCGTGGTCGAATCAGGACGCGTACTGGCGCATGTCACCGATCGCGTCGGTCGCCGACGTCAAGACGCCGCTGCTGCTGCTGCACAGCGACGAGGACACGCGCACCCCGCTCGTCGACTCCGACAGCTGGTTCACGCTCGCGAAGTCGCTCGACGAGCCGATCACCTACGTGCAGGTTCCGCGCGAGAACCACGACTTCAACCGCACCGGCGAACCGGTGCACCGAATGGAACGCCTGCACCTGATCGCCGACTGGTTCGCGAAGGAGCTGTGACGATGCGCCGCCTCCCGTCCCTGCTGCTCGCCGCGGCGCTCGCCGCGTTCGCGCTTCCCAGCGCCGCCTTGACGCCGCCGAAGCGCCCGGTCACGCCGGAAGACTTGTTCGCGATCGCGTTCGTCTCGAGCGCGACGATCTCGCACGACGGCAAGCGCGTCGTGTTCGTCGTGCGCCGCGCGGACCTCAAGCAGAACACCTATCTCTCGAACCTGTGGATCGCCAACACCGGCGGCGGACCGCCGGTGCAGTTCACCCACGGCGACCACGACGGCGAACCCGCGTGGTCGCCGGACGACCGCACGGTCGTCTTCACCCGCGCGGCCGGCGGGTCGCCGCAGCTCTACGCGATCCACCTCTACGGCGGCGAGGCGACGCGGCTCACGAACCAGCCGCACGGCGCGTCGGGCGCGGCGTTCTCGCACGACGGCAAGCACATCGCCTTCGTCTCGACCGCGGTCGACGACGCGCCACGCTCGCGCGTCGACTGGCGCGCGCTCGGCACGGCGCCACCGAAAAAGTTCGCGACGACCGACATTCGCACGCTGCCGTGGCCGCGTTACCAGCTGAACGGCGGCGGCTACATCTACGACAAGCACGACCACATCTGGACGATCAACGCGGACGGCACGTACGCGCACCAACTCACGTTCAGCCCCGACGGCGAAGCCGGCCCGCTCTGGTCGCCCGACGACACGCGCATCCTGTACGGCGTGACCGCGCTCGCGTCGCGCGAGGCCGACGACGGGCACATGTTCGTGATCTCCGCGAACGGCGGAAAGCCGGCTGAGGTTCCGCTCCCGCACTACGGTTCGTTCCCGCTCGACTGGACGCACGACGGCAAGCACATCCTGTTCGCGTGGACGAGCCGTCACGACTCGTCGGCACTCCCGGCGCTCGCGACGGTCGACCCCGACGGAAACAACGAGACGCTGGCGATCGAGGAGAACAGCGTCCTCATCGGCGACGCGATCCTCAACGACACGAAGGAGGGCGGCGCCGGCTGCGGCGGGCTGACGCCGGACGACGCGACGTACATCGCCGACGTCAGCATCCCCGGCGCGACCGAGATCGATGCGCTGACGATGGCGAACGGGCAGGCGACGACCCTGGTCGGCGGCGGCCGCGAGGTTCAGGACTGCTCGCTGAGCCGCGACACGAACGTGATCGCGTACACCGCGCTCGACGCGACGCATCTTCCGGAAATCTACGTCTTCGACCGCACGGACGGCAAGACGCGCCAGCTCACGCACCTCAACGATCCGTTGACGAACGCGCGCGCGCTGGCCGAACCCGAGGCGCACGCGGTGCAGAACGGCAAGGACGGCACCGTCGCGTACTGGGTGATGCGCCCGCCGAACGCGGTCGCCGGCCGGCGCTACCCGACGATCCTGGACATTCACGGCGGCCCGCACACCGAGTTCGGGAACAGCTTCTTCCACGAGTTCCAGGTCCTCGCCGCGCGCGGTTTCATCGTCGTGTACGCGAACCCGCGCGGGAGCACGGGTTACGGCTACGACTGGTCGAGCGCGCTCGACGGCGACTGGGGCAACGCGATGTTCGCCGACGAGAACGCGGTGATGGACGAGGTCGTGAAGCGCGCCGACGTCGATCCGTCGCGCACGTTCGTCTCCGGCGGAAGCTACGGCGGCTACGCGACGCTGTGGATGATCGCACACACCAACCGTTTCCGCGCCGCCGTCGCCGAGCGCGCCGTGAGCGACATCTTCACGGAAACGCTCTCGGCCGACTTCGCCGCACCGCGCGGCTTCGAAGGCCCCGCCGGCACCCCACACGCCTGGGGCGGGGCGCTCCTCGGCTACCGCACCTTGTGGCAGCAGTCGCCGCTCGCGCACGTCACCGCGGTGCACACGCCGCTCATGCTCATCCACGGCGACGCCGACACGCGCACCCCGATCGCCGAAACGCTGCAAGAATACGAAGCCCTGAAGATCCTCGGCCGCCCGGTAGAGCTCGTGGAGTTCCCGCGCGAAACCCACGACCTCAGCCGCACCGGCGAACCGCTCCACCGCGTCGAGCGCCTCCACATCCTCACCGACTGGTTCACACAACACGCTCGTTAGATAGTCATGGAAGTCGTGCGGTTTGCCGGGCTGGAGCGGCATTACGGGGCGAAGGAGGTCTTCGCGGGGCTGGCCGGGGTCGTGCGCGACGGCGAGCGGATCGGGCTCGTGGGGCCGAACGGCGCAGGAAAGTCGTCGCTGGTGCGGCTGCTGGTCGGCCGCGACGAGCCGGACGGCGGAACGATCGTCCGCGCGCGGGAGCGCCGGCTCGGATACCTCGCGCAGGACGCCTCGGAGAGCGGCCCCGCAACGCTGCGCGCCGCGTTCGACGAAGCGCTCGCGCGCGGTGAGGCCCAGGAGTGGGAGATGCGCGCGACGCTCAACCGTTTCGATTTCGCCGAAAGCGATCTCGACCGACCGCTGCGCGAATTCTCCGGCGGCCAGCGCACGCGCGCACTGCTTGCGCGTACGCTGCTCGAACAGCCGGACTGGCTCGTGCTCGACGAGCCGACGAACCATCTCGACCTCGACACGGTGCGCTGGCTGGAGAGCTTCGTCGCGCGCGACCCGCGCGCGTTCCTGATCGTCTCGCACGACCGCTACTTCCTCGAAACCGTCGCGACCGCGATCTGGGAACTCGACCACGGCGAACTCGCCGTCTACGACGTCAAGCCTGGCCGCGCGTACAGCATGTACGTCGAGCAGCGCGACGCCCGGCGCGAGCAGCAGCGCCGCGACTACGAAGCGGCGCTCGCCGAACGCAAACGCCAGCGTGCCGTGATCGACGAGCTTCGCACGCACGGCTCGCACAACTACAGCGCCGTCTGGTCGCGCGAAAAAGCCTTCGCCCGTGTCGACGAGATCGACGCGCCACGCGCGGAGCGACGCCGCATCGCCGTCGCG
>JAFAMK010000406.1 GCA_019233415.1 Vulcanimicrobiota bacterium | reverse complement strand
GCGGCGATCGGCAGCTCGGGGCGGCCGAGCATCTTGCGCGTCTCGGCGACGACCTTCTTCTCTTCGCCCGTGTCGCCGTCGCCGTCCCAGCCGCCGACCTGCGGCACGACGTTGCGGTGGATCGGCGCGGCGAACGTGCCGTCGGGTTCGCCGCCCTGCTCTTCGCGCGCGAGCGTGTCGAGCCCGGCACGGCCCGCGCCGCTCACGGCCTGATATGTCGCGACGCGCACGCTGCGCAAGCCGACGCTCTTCTCGATCGGCGCGAGCGCGACGGTCAGCACGATCGCGGTGCAGTTCGCAACGGGGAAGATGCGGTGTTCGTCGCGGACCGCATGCGGGTTCACCTCCGGCACGACGAGCGGCACGCCGTGCGCCATGCGGAACGTCGCGGAGTTGTCGATCACGATCGTGCCGGCGTCGGCGAGCGCGCCGGCGAGGTCGGCGCTCGCGTCGTCGCTCGACGCGAAGAACGCGACGTCGGGCCGGTCGGCGGCCAGCCGTTCGCGCGTCGCCGCGACGACCGGGACGCTCGCGCCGCGGAACGGCACGCCCTCCGCGCGGTCGCGCGAGGCGTAGGCGAGCAGCGTGTCGACCGGCACGTTCCGCTCCTCGAGCACGCGCAGGATGGTGCCGCCGACGACCCCCGTTGCGCCGATGATCGCGACCTTCACGAAGCCAGCATTCCTTCCACGAGCGCGTCCAAGCCGATCACGAGGCCGCGCTGCCCGCGCACGGCGCGCACCGCCGCGACGATCCCCGGTCCGAACGACTCGCGCGCGAGCGAGTCGTGCCGCAGCGTCAGCGTCTCGCCGACCCCGCCGAAGATCGTCTCCTGGTGCGCCACGAGCCCCGGCAGACGCACGCTATGAATCGCCGGAAGCGGCGCCCCGGTTTCGTGGATGCGCCGCGCCGTCAGCTTCGCCGTCCCGCTCGGCGCGTCGCGTTTGCGGTCGTGGTGCAGCTCGACGATCTCGGCGCGCGGGAACACGCGCGCCGCCTGCGCCGCAAAGCGCATCATCAGCACCGCGCCGAACGAGAAGTTCGGGACGAGCATCGCCGGAACGCCGGCTTCGTCGCAGCGGTCGGAGAGGACGAGCACGTCCTCGTCGGTCCAGCCGGTCGCGCCGATCACCGGCGCGATGCCGGCGTCGAGCGCGGCGCGCGCAACGTCGAGCGTCACCGGATAGACGGTGCAGTCGACGACGACGTCGAGCCCGCGCGCGACGAACGCGTCGAGATCGTCGTCCGTCTCGACGCCGAACACCCGCTCGCCGCCGCGGCGCGCGAACGCCGCGGCAAGATGCAGATCGTCCGCGGCCTCCACCGCCGCGACCGCGACGCGCCCCAGTCTCCCGAGCGCGCCGGCCACTCCAACGCGCAGCACTAGCCCACCGTCATCCTGAGCCCACCGTCATCCTGAGCCTGTCGAAGGACGGAGCCTGTCGAAGGACTAGCCCACTTTCTCCAGCGGCGCGTATTTCAGCATGACCATCTTCTGGCCCACGTTGGGGAAGTTGATCGTGAGGAGGCCGTCGCCGCCCGCGCCGACGACGTCGACCACGGTGCCCTCGCCCCACTTCGGATGGCGGACTTTGTCGCCGGGGTTGAGGTCCATGCCGACGCCGGCGCCGGCGTTTTCGTGGATCGCGACCTCGCGCCAGCGGCCGCCGCCGGGACGCGGGCCGATCCCGACGCCGCCGATCGCCTCGACGGAGGGCATCTCCTCGATGAAGCGCGACTTCGGATGCGAGAACGTGTTGCCGAATAGCGTGCGGCGCGCGGCGAAGCTCAGATAGAGCCGGTCCATCGCGCGCGTCACGCCGACGTACGCCAGCCGGCGTTCTTCTTCCAGCTCGGTCATGTCGGTGAGCGCGCGCGTGTGCGGGAAGACGCCTTCTTCGAGCCCGGTGAGGAAGACGATCGGGAACTCGAGACCCTTCGCCGCGTGCATCGTCATCAGCGTGACGAACGACGAGTCGGGATCGAGGGTGTCGATGTCGGAGATCAGCGCGATGTTCGAGAGGAAGTCGTCGATCGTCGTGCCGGTTTCCGGGTTGGACTCGAACTCGCGCGCGACGCCGACCAGTTCCTGAAGATTCTCGATCCGCGCGCGGCCGTCGGGCGTTTCGTCGGCCTGCAACTCGCGCAGGTACCCCGACTCTTCCATCACCGCGATCAGCAACTCGCTGACGCTGAACGACGCCGCCTTCTCGCGCAGGTCGTTGATCAGCTCGGCGAAGCGCTCCAGCTCGCGCTGCTTCTTCGGCACCGCGCGCTTGAGCAGGTTCGAGTCGAACACGGCCTGGCCGACCGAGACGCCGGCCTGATTCGCCGCCTCCAGCAGCGACGCCAGCGTTTGCTGTCCGATCGAACGGCGCGGAACGTTGACGATGCGGCGGAACGCGACCGCGTCCGACGGGTTCACGATGTAGCGCAGGTAGGACAGCATGTCCTTGACCTCGGTGCGCGCGTAGAACCCGACCCCGCCGACGACGCGGTACGGAATCCCCTCGGCGAGGAAGCCCTCTTCGAAGTAGCGCGACTGCGCGTTGGTGCGGTACAGGACGAGGAAGTCGCGGTACGCGGCGCCTTCGCGCACGTGCTCCTTGATCTTCTCCATCACGTAGCGCACTTCGGCGCG
>JAFAMK010000418.1 GCA_019233415.1 Vulcanimicrobiota bacterium | reverse complement strand
TTCGCGCGCTCGCGCAGCGACGACAGGTCGCCGTCGTTCTCGATGACGTAGTCGGCGCGCTTGCGGGCGAGCTCGGGGTCGATCTGGGCGGCCATGCGGCGCTCGACGTCGTGGCGTTGCGCGGTGTCGCGCGTCATCACGCGCGCGATGCGCGCTTCGTCGGGCGCGACGACGACGATCGTGCGATCGCACGTGCGCCAGTAATCGCCTTCGAACAGGAGCGGGATCATGTGGACGACGACGCCCGGCGGCGCTTCGTCCTCGAGGGTGGCGGCACGCGCCCGGACGCGCGGGTGGGTGATGGCGTTGAGCTCCTCGCGCGCGGTCTCGTCGGCGAAGACGATCCGCGCGAGCGCCGGCCGGTCGAGCGCGCCGTCCGGTCCGATCGCTTGCGGCCAGCGCTTGCCGATCGCGCGCAGACCGTCGGTGCCCGGGGCAACGACGTCGCGCGCGAGAACGTCCGCGTCGATGACCGTCGCGCCGCGCTCTCGGAAGACCTCGGCGACCGTGCTCTTCCCCGAACCGATCCCGCCCGTCAAGCCGACGCGCAGCTTCGCCATCGGTCGTCAGACGACGATGTCTTCGGCGGCGAGCGCCGGGATCGAGATCGAGCGAATCACCGCCGAGGTCTCGTTCGGGTCGCGGACGGCGAACTGAATCGTGAGGATCGCGACGTCGTCGTGCGGCGGTGCACCCGCGAAGATCTTCTTGTGAATGAGCTGCGCGGCGCCTTCGCGGGCGGCGTATGCTTCGCGCACGGCGTCGAGCAAGGCGCGCTCGCCGTCGAGGACGTTGCGCGTGCGCTCGAGCACGCCGTCGGTGTAGAGCACGATAAGCGCACCTTCGCCGGCCGTCGCGCGAAAGCTCGCGAAGTTCGCGTCGCTCGTGACGCCGAGCGGCAAGCCGTCGTGCGGCAGGACGGACGGGTCGCTGCCCGCCCGCGCGAGGATCGGCGCGGGATGACCCGCGCTGGCATAGGTGACCTCGAACGTGCGCGGATCGACGAAGCCGCACAGCGCGGTGACGACCCCGCCTTCTTGCACCAGCACCGTGCGATTCGCGCGCGCCAGGACCTCACCGGGATCGCTTTCGTGTAGCGCCGTCGTGACGATTGCTTGCCGGGTCCGGCTCATCGCGACCGCGGCTTCCAAACCATGTCCGACGACGTCGCCGATCGAAAAGAACAACCGTCCGTCGGGAAGCTCGAACGCGTCGTACCAGTCGCCGCCGACGGTGAGCTGCCGGCCCGCAGGGACGTACACGCCGTGCAGCGAGGCGTAGTGCGGCGCCGGCAGCTTCTTCTGTGAGAATGCCTCGGTGAGCGTGTCGGCGACGGCCTTTTGCGCTTCGTAACGCCGTTGCTGCTCGACCACCTCTGTCTCGAGCCGTTCGGTGCGGCGGTTCAGCACGACGACGATCCACGCGAACGACAATCCGGCCAGCAGAGCAAAGAATGCGATGCGCTCGACGTCCGCGCCGAGCTGCGCGTCGGCTTTCGCCGCTACGTCGTCGAGGGCTATTCCCAGGCGTGTGTTGGCGGCCCGGAAATCATCGATGAGGCCTTTCCCCTCGCGCTGAATCGTGCTCGCGGAGGATGCGTGCGGCGCAGCGATGAGCGGCGTCGCGACCGTCTCGATCCAGCGGCGGTTGAGAACCTCTTCGTTGTCGACCTCGCGTGCCGGCGCGGACGCAAGGCCTAATTGCGCGACGTCGGCGCGAAGCTGCCCGATCTTACCGGGAAACTGCGCGACGGCATCCTGGTACGGCTCGAGGAAGAAGCGCTCGCCGGTGCTGGTGAACCCGCGAACGCCCGTCTCCTCATCGAGCTGCAAGGCGAGAACTTCGCTCTGAAGCTCCTTCGCGTCTCGAACGCCGCGCTGAAACCGTCCCGTCGCGCCGACGCTCGAAACGATGAAGAACACCGCTGCGAAAAACACGCCGGCGATGACGAGATAGGGCGCCGCGCCTCGAAATGCGCGCAGACCAGACATGCGGAGCGTGATAAATACAAAAGGGAGGCGCCTTGCGCCTCCCTCGTATCCGTCGCTCGACTGGACGAGTCTGCTTACTGACCCAGTTCAGTGCCGAGTGCACCAAAGCCGTCGCCGTCGGCGAACTCTTGGATCTCCTCGGGCGCGACGTCGGCAACGTGCTGGATCGAACCGGTGATGCGGCGGGTGCCGTGGTTGATCGTGAGCAGCGTGACTTCGACTTCCTGGCCCGGCGAGTACTGGACGCTCGCGTCGAACTCGCCCTTGGGGACCATCGCGAGTACGCCGGGGACGATCTCGACCAGGAGATAGTTCGGCGTAACTTTGACGATCTGCGCGACGAGCTTGTTCCCTTCCCACAGCTTGTCAGCGTGCTCGACCCACGGATCGGGCAGCGCGTGCTTGAGCGAGAGCGAGACCTTCTTCGCCTCCGGATCGAACTTCATCACCTCGACCGAGACGGTGTCGCCGATCTTGACGACTTCGGACGGGTGCTTGATGCGCGCGTACGACAGCTCGCTGTTGTGGATGAGGCCGTCGATGCCGCCCAGGTCGACGAACGCGCCGAACTCGGCGAGACGAACGACGACGCCGTCGCGGATCTGACCGACCTGCAGCGTGCCGAGCAGCTCGACCTTCTTCGCGTTGAGCTCCTCTTCGAGCACCTGGCGCTGCGAAAGCACGACGCGGTGCCGCTTGTGATCGAGGTCGATCACCTTGAGGCGCAGCTTCTTGCCGACGAGCTCGTCGAGATTACCGACGGGCTGACGACGAATCTGCGAGGCGGGAACGAAGCCGCGCATGCCGAGGTCGACGAGCACGCCGCCCTTGACGACTTGCGTGACGGTCGCTTCGATCACTTGATCTTGCTCGTGCGCTTCGATGACTTTTTCCCAAGTCTTGAGCGCGCGCGCGCGACGTTCGGAGAGGTACAGCTGACCGTCCTGGTCGTCGATCCGGTGGATCATGACTTCCAGGGTGTCGCCGACCTTCAGTTCTTTGGGCTCGATCGCGAGCGAGAGCTCGCGGAACGGCAGAATACCCTCGGACTTGCCGCCGATGTCGACGAGAAGCTCGTCTTGATACTTCGCGACGATGACGCCGGTGAGAACCTGACCTTCATCGAGGACCTTGAGGCTCTCTTCGTACAGGCGCTGCTCGAGCGCGAGTTGATCCTCTTCTTCGTTGACCGCCGGAGGCGGAGCGATGGTGGTGGTAATGTGGAGTGACTTCCTTTACTTATATTTTTATTTTTGGCAGCGGCGGCACCACCAGGTGCCTCGCTGACCGATCACCGTGCGCACGATGTTGCTCTTGCAACGCGGACACGGTTTACCGAGGCGACCGTAAACGGCGAGTTGGTTTTGAAACCCGCCGCGGAGCCCCTCGGCATCGACGTAATCGTCGACGCTTGTCCCGCGCGCCTCGACGGCTCGCTGGAGAACGCTTCGGATCGCGTCGTGTAGCCGGCGCCCCGCCGGCTTCGAGATCGTGCTCGACGGGCGGCTCGGCCGGATCCCCGCTTCCCACAACGCC
>JAFAMK010000007.1 GCA_019233415.1 Vulcanimicrobiota bacterium | reverse complement strand
GACGCCATGCTGCGCTGCCCCGTCATCCTGAGCTTGTCGAAGGACGGGCTCGAGCGCGCGCGCCGCGCCCGGAATCGTCGGCCGGTGGTCGAGCAGCCGCGCGACATACGAATCGAGCCGCGCCTCGACCGCGGCGTGTTCGGACGTGTCGCGCGCAAGCCCGATCAGCGTGACACGGTGCGTGAAGTGGTCGAAGACGAGCCACGTCCCAGGGATCACGACGAGCGCGTCGGCGAACCGCACGTCCGCCGGCGGCACGCCGACGCCATGCTGCGCTGCCCCGTCATCCTGAGCTTGTCGAAGGACGGGCTCGAGCGCGCGCGCCGCGTCGTAGGTGAACGCGCAGACCGCGCCGCCCGGGAACGGCAGGTCGCTGCTGTCGAGCGCGTAGCGGCGCACGCCAGCGCGAATCGTCTCGAGCATCTGCGGGTCGCGGTCGACGGAGAACGCGTCGAGGTAGTCGAGCCCGACGAACGAGAACCGGCTGATCCGCTCGGTCCCCTCGACCGACTCCAGCAAACACGAACGCCCCGGCTGGGCCAGGGCGAGGTACGCGGAAATCGGCGTGATGCTGTCCGCGACGAACGATCGCGTAATGGGGCTGAGACTGAGCGGGTCGTCCGCGGTCGGAGAGACTAGCATACGGGGTAGCCCCTACTTTAGCCGGAATCCCCGCCGCTGACTAGACGGCGGAGACCCCTGTGCTACGGAGCTACTTGACGAGCTCCAGGATCGATAACTCGGCCGCGTCGCCCGGGCGCACGCGGGACTTCGTGATCCGCGTGTAGCCGCCGGGCTTGTCCTTGAGCGCGGGCGCGATCTGGTCGAACAGCTTCTTCGCGACGGCTTCCTCGGTCAGGTACGACGCGACGAGCCGGCGCGAGTGCAAGTCGCCGCGGCGAGCCTGGGTGATGAGGCGCTCGACGACCTTGGTGATCTCCTTGGCCTTGGTCGAGGTCGTCTCGATCTTCTCGTGTTTGAAGAACGACGTCGCGAGGTTGCGGAGCAGGGCCTTGCGATGACCGTCCGTGCGCGAGAGGCGCTTGTTGGCGACTTGGTGCGGCATGATTCCTTCGTCCGGCGGACTTGGGGAGGTTTAGGCCTGACGGAGCGAGAGTCCCCGCTCCTCCAGAACCTGCTTGATCTCGTCGAGCGACTTCTTGCCGAAGTTGCGCATCTTGATGATCTCGTCTTCCGTCATGTCGAGCAGCTCGGAGACCTTCGAGATGCCCGCGCGCTTGAGGCAGTTGAACGAGCGGACCGAGAGGTTGAGCGTCTCGACCGGGACGTCCCACTCGCTCGCCGGTGCCGTCGCGACCGGCTTCTCTTCGGTCGAGAAGCCGATGAACAGCCGCAGCTCCTCGGTGAGGATCTGCGCGGCCTCGGAGAGCGCGTCGTCCGGCGTGATCGAGCCGTTGGTCTCGATCTCGAGCGTGAGGCGGTCGAAGTCGACCGACTGCCCGACGCGCGTGTCGTCGACGGTGAAGTTGACCTTGCGGATCGGCGAGAAGATCGAGTCCATCGGGATGAGCCCGATCATGTGCTCGATGTTGCGCTGCTTGTCCGAGGTGACGTAGCCGCGCGCCTTCTCGACGCCGATCTCCATCGACAGCTTCGCGTCCTTCTTGGACAGCGTCGCGATGTGATAGGCCGGCTGGAGGATCTCGACGTCGGCGTCGGGCGTGACGTCGCCCGCGGTGACTTCGCGCGCGCCGCTCACGTTGAGCGAGAGCACCTTCGGGTCTTCCGTGTTCAGCTTGATCGGAAGGCCTTTGAGGTTCAGGAGCAGGTCGACGGTGTCTTCGACGACCCCGTTGATCGTCGAGAACTCGTGCAGGACGCCGTCGATTTTTACGTAGGTGACGGCGGCGCCCGGGATCGACGAGAGCAGCACGCGCCGCAGCGCGTTGCCGAGCGTGATCCCGAAGCCGCGCTCAAGCGGCTCGATCACGAACTTCGCGTAGTTCTCGCGGCGTTCGCGGACTTCGATGTTGGCGCCGGCCGGCGCTTCGAGGACGGTCATGATGTCTGGTGGTGGTCTTTCTCCGCTTACGTTATCCGCAGGGCGAGCCGCGCTCGCCCCACGATCGTACGCCTAGCGGCGGTGTGTCAGGTCTGGCTTATCGGCTGTAGTATTCGACGATCAGCTGTTCGTCGACCGGGGTGTCGATCTGCTCGCGCGACGGCAGCGTGAGAACTTTCGCGCTGTTGTCGGTTTCGCTGAACTCGAGCCACTCGGGGTGGCGACGGTTCTTCGCCATCTCGACCGCCTGGACGAACAGGTCGGAGGTCTTCGAGCCGTCGGCGATCGTCAGCACGTCGCCGGCCTTCACGATGATCGACGGCACGTTGACGAGGCGGCCGTTCAGGCGGAAGTGGCGGTGCGTGACGAGCTGGCGCGCCTGCGCGCGGCTCGCGGCCAGGTTCAGACGGTAGACGACGTTGTCGAGACGGCGTTCGAGCAGCTGCAGGAACGTCGCGCCGGTCTTCCCCTTGACGCGCTGCGCCTGGTGGAAGTAGTTGGCGAACTGCGTCTCGAGCACGCCGTAGTAGCGGCGCATCTTCTGCTTCTCGCGCAGCTGGCGGCCGTACTCGGAGATCTTCTGACGCGTCTTGGTGTTCTGCGTCTTCTGACCCGGGGCCGTGCCACGGCGCTCGACCGCGCACTTTTTCGAAAGGCAGCGGTCGCCTTTCAGGAACAGCTTGATCTTTTCGCCGGTCTTGCTCGCCGCGGTCTCGCGGCGGCACAGGCGGCAAACGGCTTGCGTATAGCGGGCCATATTTCTCTCGTGTCCCTACACGCGCCGCCGCTTCGGCGGGCGGCAACCGTTGTGCGGGATCGGCGTGACGTCTTTGATGAGCGTGATTTCGAGGCCGGCGGCCTGCAGCGAGCGGATCGCGGCCTCGCGGCCCGCGCCCGGTCCCTTGACGTAGACTTCGGCGGTCTTCATCCCGTGGTCCATTGCCTTGCGCGCGACGGCTTCAGCGGCCATCTGCGCGGCGAACGGCGTCGACTTCTTCGAGCCCTTGAACCCGAGGTTGCCGGCCGATGCCCAGGCGATCGTCGATCCCGTGTTGTCGGTGATCGTCACGATCGTGTTGTTGAACGACGAGTGGATGTGCGCGACGCCCGATCCGACGTTCTTGAACTCGCGCTTCTTGCGCGTCTTCGTCTGCTTTTTCGCGGCCAAAAGAAAACTGCTCTCCGGTGGTTTATCCTGCCCGGCACGGCCGGGTGTCGTCGCCTCGACCGGCAGCGTCCGCGGACCGCGAACTTCTCCGACCTCTCGTCCAGCCGCACGGCGAATGCGGCGGGCGCGCGTAAACGCGCATCGTGTCCCCCGGACACAACGGCTTACTTTACCACAGGCGGAGCCTGGCCGCAAGCAGCCGAACCACGCCCGCCGGTGCGCATCAACCGCCTGCCCGGCCTGTGGATCGGAACCTTGGTCGCCTTCGTCGTCCTGGCCGCGCTGGCCGGCGTGCGGGCGGCGGACTGGAGCTACGGCGCCGACACGGGGACGTTCGTGCAGGTCGTCCTGGACGCGTTGGGCGGGATGCACGACGGGGTCGAGCGGACGACCCACTACCGCTTTCACTGGTCGCCGACGCTCGTGCTGCTCTGGCCGTTCCTCGCCGCGACGCACAGCCTGTGGGTCCTCCAGGCGATCCTCGCCGGGGCGACCGTCGCGTGCGGTCCGCTGCTCGCCGCGATTGGGCGGGCGAGCGGCCTGGGCCGAGCCGTTGCCGCGCGGGTCGGCGCGGTGGCGCTGGTCTACCCACCGCTGGTCGCGGTCGGCTTCGGCGAGTTTCGCGACCTCGGGCTGCTTCCGGTGCTCGCGCTCGGCTGGTGGCTCGCGCTGCGCCGGCGTGCCTGGCCGTGGGTCGCGGTCTGCGCCGTCCTGCTCGCCGGGCTGCGCGAGGACGTCTGCCTGGAGCTGGCATTCGCGGGCCTCGTCGTCGCGGCGCTCGGCCGCCGTGACGGTGACCGCGCGTTGGTGCTGGCCGGGCTCGGCTCGGCGGCGCTCGGGCTGGTCTCCGACACGATCTACGCGTTCGTCCTCATCCCGCGCGTCGGACCGTGGCCGCCATCGCACTTCTACGACTATCCGTTCGCGCATGGGCCGCTGGCACTGCTGGCCGCGCCGCTGACCCACCCGCTCGCCTTCGGCGCGGCGATCCTCACGCTCGGCCGGCTGACGTACCTGCTCGAAGCGCTCGCGCCGCTGGCCTTCGTCCCGTTCCGCTCGCGGCTGATGTGGCTGACGCTTCCGGGCTTCGCGATCGTGCTGCTCGCCAACAGCGGCCTCGTCTGGCGGATGGGCGAGCACTACGCGGCGCTGTGGATCCCGTGGCTGCTGATCGCGTTCGCCGGCGGAATCGCGACGCTGCGCCGCCAGCGGGGCTGGACGACGGCCGCGTTCGTCCTGTCGGCGGTCGTGCTGGTCGCGTTCAACCCCTCCCACCCGCAGCACTACCTGCAGCCGTCCTATCACGACCTCAGCGCCGCGCGCGCCGCGCTGGCCTGCGTCCCGCCCGGCGCGACGGTCGCGACCCACGACGAGTGGTACACCGCGGTCGCCGCCCGGCGCCCCGGTGCGATGGTCCTCGGCGACGATCCGCCGCCGGCCGACTGGCTCGTCGTCGCCGACGACTACCCGAACGACACGTTCGCGCAAACGGTCCTGCCGCGGGTACGAGAACGCGTACGGAACGGAACGTATCGCCAGATTTGTCGCTACGGCGCGGTCGCGGCGTACGAACGGACCGGCGTTTCGAAACCATCGCCGACTCGGTAAACCTTCGTAGATCGACACCGCCCGTTTTACTTCGAAGGAGACGACACCGTCGTGATCGCGTATCTCGGTACCGGCCTGCTCGGCGCGAACTTCGTGCGCAAGCTGCTCGAACGCGGCGAGACCGTGCACGTCTGGAACCGCACGCCCGACAAAGCGCGCGCGCTCGAAGCC
>JAFAMK010000410.1 GCA_019233415.1 Vulcanimicrobiota bacterium | reverse complement strand
CCGGACGGCGCGGGCGCCGAGAAGGCCAAGCAGATGGTCGAGGCGCTGACGAAGGAAGTGAAGGTCGGCGAGACCTACCTCGGGACGGTCACGCGGCTGATGAACTTCGGCGCGTTCGTCGCGTTCTTGCCGGGTAAGGAAGGCCTCGTGCACATCTCGCAGCTCGCGCCGCAGCGCGTCGAGCGCGTCGAGGACGTCGTCAAGCCCGGCGACCAGATCATGGTCAAGGTGATCGAGATCGACTCGCAAGGCCGCATCAACCTGAGCCGCAAGGCCGTGATGGGCGGCGACGCCGGTGGTTCCGGCGACGACCAGGGCGCCCCCTCACCCGCGCGCAGCAACGGCGCACCGCCGCGCCGCGAAGGCGGCGGTGGTGGTGGTGGTGGCGGCGGCGACCGTCCGCCGCGTCGGCGCCGGCCGCGCCCGAGCGGCGCGTCGAACGACTAGACCGCACGACACGAAGAGAGCCCGTCGCAAGACGGGCTCTCTTTGCGCGCCCCGCGCGACGCATCGTCAGGGTTGGATGCGGCCGATCTTGTTCGTCCCGTCTTCGGCGAACCAGATCCCGCCGTCGGCGCCAGCCGCGATCGCGATCGGCGCGCTGCCGGTGGCGAGCGGGTATTCGGTGATCGTCCCGGTCGGCGTGATCTTGCCGATGCGCGCGGCCTCGATCTCGGCGAACCAGATGTTGTGATCGGGCCCAAGCGTCAGGCTGACGATCTCGGTCCCGTGCGTCGGCGTCGCGTACTCGGTGATCGTCCCGCTCGTGGTGATGCGCCCGATCCCCGCCGACGCCGGATTGGCATCCGCGAACCACATCGCGCCGTCGGAGCCGGCCACGATCCCGAACGGCTCCGCCGACGGGTTCGTGGTAATCGGGTACGCGCTCAACGCGCCCGAGGTCGTGATCGCGCGGATCGTCGCCGTGCCCGGCGTAGTGAACCACAGTCGCGAGTCGGGTCCGACCGCGATCCCGTAGCCGACGTCGGGGATCACGTACTGGTTGAACGTCCCGCCCGAAAAGGAGACGACGTACGACTGCCCCCCCGACGAGGCGAACGCGGTGAACCACATCGCATTGTCGGGGCCTTTGGTGTTCAGCTTCAACGACGACATCCCGCCGAGCGCGAACGAGCTCGCAACGCCGGTCGTCGGGTTGACGATGAAGTAGCTGCCGGCGCCGTCGTCGCAGACCCAGAGGTTGCCGTCGGCGCCCACCGCGATTCCGTACGGCGCGTGCGCCCCGGCGAGCGGATAGGCGGTCACCACGCCGGCGGGCGTGACCTTCACGACCCGCGGGTTCGCGAAGTCGGAGAACCAGACGTTCCCGTCGGGGCCGAGCGTCGCGACGTCGAGGTTGGTCACCGCCAGCGCTGCGGGGACGGAAAACTCGGTGATCGTCCCGGACGGAATCGGCGTCGCGGTCGGCGTTGGCGTTGGCGCCGGCGGCCCGGCCGGCGGACTCGACGAACCTCCTCCGCACGCGGTGAGCGCGGCCGCGCACGCGAGCACGGCGACGGCACGGAGAGCATTCGTAGCGATGGTGTTCACGGGCCGACGATAGGTGATCGTGGCCGCGGGCACATCCGTGCTGGCACGGAGCGGAGCCCGTTGTGCGCGAAGGTGTGACGCCGGATGGATCGCATCGGCCGCCTCGGCTCGGCGCCCGAGGCCCCGCTCATCGGACGAGCGCACGAGCGCGCCCAACTCGACGCGGCCTTCGGCGCGACAACTCCCGGCTGCACGACGATCCTCCTCACCGGCGAAGCCGGCATCGGCAAAACCCGCCTCACCCAAGAAGCCGTCACCGCCTACGCCGCCCACGGCGCCCTCGTTTTGGCCGGCAGCGCCCTGGAATACGCCCGCGCCCCGTACGCCCCGCTGCTCGACGCACTGCGCCCGGGTGCTGCACCGGACGACGGCGACGTCGCAGCGGCGCTTGCAGTCGTGCGCGAGGAGTTTGCGAACCTCGACGCGCTGAGCTTCGACGGAAACAGCACCGATGCCGAGCGATTCGAACGCGAGAAGTTGCGCCGGTTGGACGCGGTCGTGCGCGCGCTCGAAGCGCTTGCCACAACGCGCGCGACCGTGCTCGTGCTCGAAGACCTCCACTGGGCCGACGTCGCGACGCTGGAACTGCTCCGGCACGTGCAGCGTGCACTGCACCCAGGCCGCCTGTTGATTCTGGCGACCGTTCGCGACGAAGACGCCGGTCGCGACGAGCAGCGTGCCGCGGCGCTGGCAAAGCTGGAGCGCGAGGGTGCGCGCCGTGTGCCGTTAGAGCCGCTCGACGCGGATGAAGTGGGCGACTTTTTCGAGGCGCACCCGCGAGCGCGCCACCTCTCGCGCGAGCGCCGCGCTCGCATCGCCGAACTCGCCGAAGGGCGGCCGCTCTTCCTGATCGAGCTTTCGCGCAGCGCGCTCGCGGCGCGCGAACACGGGGCCATTCCAGCGACGCTGCGCGCGACCGTGCTCGAACGGCTGCGCACGCTCGCACCCGAGCAGCGCCGCGTCATCGCCGTAGCCGCGGTGATCGGGCGTGAATTCGACGCCGACCTGCTGCGCGCGCTAACCGACAGCGACGCGGCCGCCTTGTGGCCCGCGCTGCGTGCCGCGGTCGCTGCCGCACTGCTCTTCGAAATTCCCGCGCAGCCCGCCGCGTTCGCGTTTCGGCACGCCCTCGTGCACGAGGTGCTGCGCGCCGAGACGTTGGGCGCCGAAGCCCGCGCGATCCACGCGCGCATCGTCGATGCGCTCGCGACACGCGGCGACGAGCATGCGCTGCCGCGGATCGCGCACCATGCCGAGGCGGCCGGCGACTCCGCACGTGCCGTTGCGGCGAGCCGCGCCTGCGGTGACCGCGCGCTGCGGCTCCTCGCCTATGCCGACGCGGCCCGCTTCTATCTGCATGCCGCGGCGCTGCTCGAACCGGACGCGCCGGAAGTGGCTCCGCTGGCGACTGCTCTGTGTCGCGTGCTCTTCGCAAGCGGCGATGCGGCGGGATCGAAACGGTGGGGCGAACGCGCCGAACTTGCGCTGCGGCCCGCGGGTGACTCGCCCGATCTCGTGATCGTTCTGACGCTGCTCGCTGGGCACTATGCGACCGAAGGCGACCGACGGCGCGCATTCGAGAGCGCCGGTGACGCGATCGCGATCGCGGAACGGCTCGGCGACCCGAGCCTTGCGTTCGACGCGTACGTTACCCGCGGGGCGCTGCGTGCCGTGACCGGCGAGTCGCGCGATGCGCTCGACGATTTCGCGCGGGCGCGGGCGACCGGCTGCGCCGCCAGCGCGCGGTCGGAAAATCGCTTCCACCTCTATCGTGCGATGGCTCGCGCCGGCAACGGCCAGATCGACGAGGCGTTCGCGGACTACGCGCGCGCCGTCGCCATCGCGAAAGAACGCGGCGATCCCGATTGGATCGCGGTCTGTGAAAACAACTGGGCGAGCCGCGCCTGTGCGCTCGGGGAGACCGCGCTTGCCGAAGACCTCTATCGCTCCGCGTACGAGCGGGCGCGAGCACACGACCTCGGTTTCACTCGCGCGTTTGCGGCGGCAGGGCTTGCATACGCGACACTCGCACGCGGGCGGTTCGACGAAACGCGCCGACTGATCGACGAGGAGATCGCTGCGAGCAGCACGACCATCGTGCGGGTTCACGCGCGTGCGCTCGCTCTGCGACTCGCGTTGCTCACCGGCGACGACGGCGCGCTGCGTGCGGCACTGGACGAGCCGCTGCTCGAACTTGCGCTTGCGTCGGGACAGGCGCAGCAGATCGGGCTGCTCGGTGGCGCGATGGCGCAGGCGTACGCCGAACTCGGCGAAGCACCACACGCAAACGCCCTGCGCGCGAAGGCGCTCGCGGTGCTGCCGGGGATCGAATACTCGACCTGGCTGCTGGACGACGTTGCTGCGCACGGCGACAGCGCGCAAGCGGAGCCTGCCCGCACGCTGATCGAACGGGCAGCGCAGGTACCGCGCGACCGCGTCGCCGCCGCCGTGCTCTCGTCGTTCGACGCGCGCCGCGCGCAGCGCGAGCGCAAGCCGCGCCGCGCGCACGAATTGGCGCTTGCCGCCGCGGCGGCGTTCGACGCGATCGACTGGCCGTGTGAACGCGCCGCGATGCTGGAGCTTGCCGGCCGCATCGAAGATGCACATGCGATCTACCGCGCGATCGGCGCGTTGCGCCATCTACCGAACGCCAACGGCACATCACTGGCGAACCACCACACGTCGGCGACAAACGGCACGCCGGCGCTGAACGCCGCATCGCCACTGACGCTCACACCCCGCGAGCTTGAAGTCGCGCGCTTCGTCGCCGCTGGGTATGCGAACAGCGAGATCGCAGGCGCGCTGGCGATCAGCGAGCGGACCGTCGAATCGCACGTCACGTCGATCTTCACGCGGCTCGCGATTCACAGCCGGGCGCAAATCGGCGCGTACGTTGCGGCGCTCAGTACACCCGGCGGGCGACCGAGCGGTCAGCGCCGGGGAAGGAACGGAGGGGCGAGCGTGTCGGAAGATCGCTACTCTTCACCATGACGGGACTTCGCGCGCTCGTACTGGCCCTGTCCGCGTCGGTCGCGCTCGTCGGCGCGGCGCGGCCGCCCGCGACCGTCTTCGACCTCTCCGACGCGCTCGGCAAGGCCGCCCCGGCGCTGACGCTGACCGCGGCCGACGGAAGCCCGCTCGCGCTGCTCGACGTGAACGGAAAGCCGACGTACGTGTTCCTCTTCGCGGGCTGGTGCGGGCCGTGCCAGGAGGCGATGCCGTTCGTCCGCAGCGCGTACGCGAAGTACGGCGACCGCGTCAACTTCGTCGGCGTCGACGTGCTCGAGGACGCGAGCGCGGCGCGCAAGGCGATCGCGACCGCAGCGCTGCCGTTCCCGGTCGCGATCTACCCGATCGACCAGCTCGACAAGGTCGTCGCGCCGGACGTGCAGCTGCACGCGGGGACGAAGTACCGCATTCCGGCGGACTTCTTGCTCGACCCGGGCGGCGTCGTGCGGTACGCCTGGCACGGGCTCTCGGTGAACGACGGCGGCGATCCGGTGGACGTCCTGCCCGACTACCTCGCGAAGCTCGGCATTCAATGACGTGACGCGGCCGTCGTGGACGGTGCGCCCGGAGGGTGAGCGCGACGTCGACGCAGCGGTCAAGCTGCTCGCCGAGGTCACGATCGAGGGCACCGGGGTCGCGACCCAGTGGCCGTTCGACCTCGGCGCGCGCGCCCGCACGGCCCGCGACGCACTGCTGCAGCGGCGCAACGTCGGCTGGGTCGCGCTCGACGGCCACCGGCTGGTTGGCGAGCTGGTCGTGTTCGAGATCGACCGCGACGAGCCGGAGTTCGGGATGATCGTCGCCGCGACGCACCGCCGGCGCGGGATCGGCGCCGCGCTGCTCGAGCACGCGATCGCGTGGGCGCAGGCAGCCGGAAAACCGGCCCTGGCACTGCGCGTCTTCCCCGAGAACCTCGGCGCGCGGGCGCTCTACGAACGGCTCGGCTTCGTCGAGGTCGAGCTGCAGCGCGGCGCCGTCGCGCGGCGCGACGGGCCGCCGCGCGACGCGCTCATCATGCGCCGGCCGTCCGCGCCAGGGTAGCTCGCCTCGGCGGGCCAAGGTCCCCCCGATGCGCGTCGATCTCGCGTCCCGGGCACCGCATGCGCGTAAGCACGGGACGACGTTCGCGGAGTCGTGGCAGAGTGCCGACGGGGCGACGATCGTCGCGGTCGGCTCGGTGCCGGCCGGGATCGACCCGGTCGTGGTCAGCGACCTGCTGCGGACCGGCGCGCGGGCGCTGGTCACCTCGAGCAAGGCGCTCGGGATCGCGCTCGGCGCGATGGACCGGGTCGTGCGGAACCACGCCCGCGAGCACCGCGACGACGACCTTGCCGCGGCGGTCGTCCTGTTCGCCTTCGCGCCCGACGGCCAGGACCTCGACGTCGCGGGCGCCGGCCAGCTTCACGCGGCCCTGATCGACGGCTCGGGGAAGCAGCACCCGCTGCACGGCCGCGGCGGCGCACTCGGCACCGGGATCGAGCCGAAAGACTTGGTCGAGCATGTTCACCTGCGCCGCGACGACCTGGTCGTCGCCGCAACCGTTGCGCTCGACCACGGCTGGTGGGACAGCGGGCTGCGCACCGCCGAGGCGCTCCTGCACCGCGCCGACGCGCACGACGCCTCGGCCGCCGTCGTCGCCCGCGAGTAGTAGGGGCCGCCGCCAAAGGCGTCGTTCAGCCCCTCGGGGCGAAGCCGCGGTACGGCGCGAGCGGCACGAGCATGTCGAGCGCCAGCATCCCGCGCTTGCGCAGCGGGAGCGTGTCGACCGCCGCGCGCGCCGCGGCTTCGTCGGCAGCCTCGATCAGGAGCACGGCGCCCGGGACGTCCTTGCGGCTCCAGTAGCTCCGCACGACGTCCGCCGTGTAGAGCGTCCGGGCGCCCTCGGCTTCGAGTTCGAGCAGCTCGGGCGTGAAGTCGTCCGGCGCGTGGCCGTCGTGGTCGCGGCGAACGATCGCGATGAACTGTGCCATGTCGCGTCCAAGCTTCGACGGATGGCCTACGATTCGCTCGGCGCCTTCGTGCGTGCCCTTCGCGACGCCGGGGAGCTGGCGACGGTCACGGCCGCCGTCGACCCGCGGCTCGAGGTCGCCGAGATCACCGACCGCGTCGTGAAGGCCGGCGGCCCCGCGCTGCTGTTCACGCACGTGCGCGGTTCACGCTTCCCCGTGCTCACGAACCAGTTCGGGACCGAGCGGCGCACGGCGCTCGCGTTCGGCGCGCGCTCGCTGCGCGAGGTCGAAGACCGCCTGCGCCGCACGCTCGATCCCGCCATGCCGTCGTCGCTTGGCGGGAAGCTGGGCCGGCTCTCGGCGCTCGCCGCGGCCGGCGCGTCGGCGATCCCGCGCCATGTCGAGCGCGCGCCGGTGCAGGAGGTCGTGCTCGACCCGCCCGACCTCGCGCAGCTGCCGGTACTGACGACGTGGCCGCTCGACGGCGGCCCGTTCATCACGCTCCCGCTCGTCTTCACGCGCGATCCGGAGACGAACCGCCCGAACGTCGGCATGTACCGCGTGCAAGTCTACGGCCCGCGCACGGCGGGTATGCACTGGCAGCGCCACAAGCAAGGCCGCGCGCACGCCGCGAAGTGGGGCCGGCGCATTCCGGTCGCGGTTGCGGTCGGTGGCGATCCGGCGCTGACCTACGCGGCGACCGCGCCGCTTCCGCCGGTCGTCGACGAGCTGGCGTTCGCGGGTTTTCTGCGCGGCAAGCCGCTGCGTGTCGCCAAGGCGAAGACGATCGACCTCGACGTGCCGGCCGACGCCGACTTCGTGATCGAAGGCTGGGTCGACAACGACGACCTGCGCGTCGAGGGACCGTTCGGCGACCACACCGGCGTCTACAGCGCCGCCGACCTCTACCCGACGCTGCACGTCACTGCGATCACGCACCGGCGCGACGCGATCTTTGGCGCGACGGTCGTCGGCAAGCCGCCGATGGAAGACGCGTGGCTCGGCAAGGCGACGGAACGCATCTTCCTGCCGCTGCTGCAGATGGTCGTCCCCGAGATCGTCGACTACAACTTGCCGGTCGAGGGCGGGTTCCACAACCTCGTCATCGTCGCCGTCAAAAAGTCGTATCCGGGCCAGGCGAAAAAGGTGATGAACGCGCTGTGGGGTCTCGGCCACATGATGATGCTGACGCGCTGCATCGTCGTCGTCGACCACGACGTCGACGTGCACGACGTGCGCGGCGTCGTGTGGAACGCGTTCAACAACGTCGACCCGTCGCGCGATCTCGTCGTGATGCCGGGTCCCGTCGACGACCTCGACCATGCCGGCTCGTACGAATTGGCGCTGGGGCACAAGCTCGGCGTCGATGCGACGCGCAAGCGCGCCGACGAGGGCTACGCGCGCGACTGGCCGCCGGAGATTCGCACCGACGCCGAAACGAAGGCGCGCGTGAGCGCGCGCTGGGCCGAGTACGGGCTCGGCGATCTCGCGCGACGCGGGGTCGCCGACGCATGGTCCGGTCAGGGTCCCGACCGGCTTGCGCGGCTTCTCGCCGAGCCGCCCGCCTCGCCGGGCGACGCGGCACCGCACACGGAGGCGGCGCGCCGGCAGCGAAAC
Source organism: Vulcanimicrobiota bacterium (assembly GCA_019233415.1). Classification (GTDB taxonomy): domain Bacteria; phylum Vulcanimicrobiota; class Vulcanimicrobiia; order Vulcanimicrobiales; family Vulcanimicrobiaceae; genus Vulcanimicrobium. The sequence continues at coordinate 4,878 of JAFAMK010000410.1, read as the reverse complement.
CACGAGCCGACATGAACGCGATCCGCCTCTTCCTGCGCGACATTCGGGTCGAGCACACGACGTTCGCCCTGCCGTTCGCGTACGTGGGCGCGGTGATGGGCGCGCGCGGCATCCCCGCGTGGTGGCAGCTGCTGTGGATCACGCTCGCCGTCGTCGGCGCGCGCACCGCGGCGATGGCGGCGAACCGCTACTTCGACAAAGACCTCGACGCCCAGATTCCGCGCACCGCGCAGCGCGCGGTTGCCAGCGGAAAACTGCCGGCGTCGGTGATGGTGTGGGCGATCGTCCTCGGGCTCGCGCTGCTCGTCGTCAGCGCCGCGATGCTGAACCCGCTGTGCCTGAAGCTGCTCCCGCTCGCCGCGCTCGGGGTCGTCGTCTACCCGCTCTGCAAGCGCTTCACGTGGCTCGTCCACTTCGTGCTCGGCGCAGTCGACGCGTGCGCGCCGCTCGGCGCGTACGTCGCGGTGACCGGCACGATCACCGTCCCCGCGCTGCTGCTGTTCGTCGCCGTCACCGTTTGGGTCGCCGGGTTCGACATTCTGTACGCGCTGATGGACCTCGCGTACGACCACGCGCTGGGCGTGCGCTCGTTCCCGCAGACGTTCGGCGAGCGCAACGCGCGCGTGTGGCCGATCGTGCTGCACGTGACGATGACGCTCGCGCTGCTCGGCGCGGGCGCGCTCGCGCAGGCCGGCTCGCTCTACTACGGCGGGGTCGCGCTCGCGCTCGCGGTGACCGTCTACGAAGAGCGGCTGATCGCGCTCGCCAAGGACGTCTTCGCGCTCAACGAGCGCGTCTTCCTGACCAACATGGCGTTCTCGGTCGCGTTCCTCGGGACGACGCTCGCGTCGTACGTCGCGCGATGATCCGCGCGCACTTCCTGTCCTCGCTCGGCGGCGCCGCCGGCGCGACGCAAATCGCGCAGGCGACGAACTTCAATGCGACGCTGCGGCTGTCGGTCGTGTGCCCGCAGAGCGGGCCGGACGCGCGCGCGGGGCGGCAGCTGCTCGACGGCGTGCGCGGCGCGATCGACTACATCAACAATCACGAGCGCAGCCCGTTCGAGCCGGTCTACGTGTTCGACGCGTACGACGACCACAACACCGCCGCCGACGCGACGGTCCAGGCCAGCTTCGCGACGGCGGCGTCCGACGTCGTCGCGGTGATCGGGCACCTGAGCGCGTCGGCGACGCTCGTCACGCTGCAGGCGTACGCGAACGCGCAGGTCGCGCTGATCGTCCCGACCGTCACCGACGACCACATCACCGAGCGCGGCTTTCACAACGTGTTCCGGATGCCGGTCAAGGACTCCGACGAAGGGCAGCTCGTCGCGAGCTACGTCATCACGACCGGCGCGAAGGCGCCGCACGTCGTCACGCAGGACGGCGACTACGGCCCGGACGTGGCGTCGGCGTTCATCCGGCGCGCCGGCGCGCTGCACGTGAATGCCGGCGGAACGCAGTTCGCGCTCGACAAACCGGACTTCGCCGCGGCCGCCGACGCGATCCTCAAGACGACTCCCGACTGCGTCGTGCTGGCCGGCAACGTCGGCGACATGGGACCGCTCATCACGATGCTGCGCACGAAGAGCTACACCGGCCGGCTCGTCGGGACGCAGGGCTTCTTCGATGCGGAAACGGTCGGCACGCAGTACGCGAAGCTGGTCGACGGGCTCGTCGTCTCGTCGAACGTCCCCTACTACCCGCTCGCGCCGACCGCAATACGCGACGTGCAGCAGTACCAGGCGCACTACGGCCAGCTGCCCCCGGTCGCCGCCTACGGCTACGCCGCGGTCCAATTGATCCGCCTCGCCGCGCGCCGCGCCAGCGCGTCGAACCGGCTGGCGATGGTCCGCGCGCTGGCGAGCGGCGGCGTGTACGACACGATCGTCGGCTCGTACACCTTCGGGCCGGACGGCGACGTGATCGACCCGAACTGCTACTTCTACCGGGTCAAAGACGGGAAGTTCGCCTACGAGCGCCAAGCCCACCCCAGCGGATTCATGCTGAAGTAGGAGGCATCGTGAGGGCGCTCTTCTCAGGACGAGAGTCGCTCCGCGTGCGTGGCGAGCGCGCCACGTTCGTGTGGACCCTGCTCTCGCTGCCGCTGACGGTCGTCGTGCTCGGGTGGCTGCTGCAGCACCAGGTCACCTGGCAAGAGATCGGGTTGCTGCTCATCGTCGCGATGGTCTACGTCGCATTCGCCCGCGGCCGATTGCTCGGCGGCGGGCTGCGCGTCCATGCCGGCCAGTTCGGCCACGTTCACGCGATCGTCGAGGAGTGCGCGCGGATGATGCGGATGCCGACCCCGCACGTCTTCGTGCGCGACGACCCGTTCGTCCCGGTCGTCGCGGTCGGGATCGGCGACCCGTACGCGATCGTCATCTCGGCGCAGTTCGTCGACCACTTCCGCGAGGACGAGCTGCGCTTTCTCGTCGGCCGCGAGCTGGGGCACATCGCGTCCGGCCACACGCGCCTGACCTCGCTGCTCAGCTCCAACGGGCGCGAGACCGGCGTGATCGCGGTCGCGTTCGGCGCCTGGCTGCGCCGCATCGAGTACACCGGCGACCGCATCGGACTGCTCTGCTGCGGCTCGCTCGACGCCGCGCTGCGCGCGATCGCCGTCTCGACGTTCCACACGCTCGGGCGCAAGATCGACCTCGGCGCATTCGCGGGACAGCTGAAGGAGCTGAACGAGGAGCCGTCGCTGCGGTTCGCCGAGTGGACGGCCTCGACGCCGTACGCGACGAACCGCATCGCCGCACTGCACCGCTTCGCGCGCGACCCGCTCTATCAGACCTGGGCGCCGCGCTTCGCCGAAAACGCGATCGCCGCGCCGGTCGCCGCTGGGAGCGAGAACCACTACGCGGGATTCTGGCGCCGGGCCACGGCGTTCACGGTCGACTGGATCGTCGTCTCGACGATCGTCCCCGCGGCGAGCGCGATCCAGACGCGGATCGTCGGCGACCCGACGGCGGTCAAGGCGGCTGCCGCCGATCCCAACGTGCCGAAGTGGGTGGGCGCGATCGTGCAGACGGCGGCAACGAGCGGTGGGACGCCGCACGTCTCGATCAACACGGACTTCATGCCCTGGCTCGCGCTGGCGGTCTACGTCGTCGTGCTCGTCGCGCTCGTCGGCCAGACGTTCGGGATGATGATCTGCGACGTGCGCGTCGTCGGCGCGAACCAGCAGGCGCGTGTCGGCTTCGGCAGTGCGATCGGGCGCTACGTCTCGCTCTGCGCGAGCCTGCTGGTCTTCGTCGGCTGGTTCACGATCTTCAAGCGCGTCCAGCCGTACGAGGTGTGGTCGCGCACGCGCCTGGTCAGCGGGAACGCGGGCGGTCGCGTCTAGCTCCTCCCGGCGCCGGGTATTCTCGCAAGATCACTCGCGAGATTCGGAGGAGATCGGGATGGCGGAGCACAGCGCGTCGGTTACAGTCAACGCCCCGGTGCACCAGGTCTACCAGCTCTACACGCACTTCAACGACTATCCGAAGTTCATGACCTTCGTGAAAGAGGTGACGTACCTCGACGACCAGCGGAGCCATTGGGTCGTCGACGTCGTCGGCCGCCACGAATGGGAGGCGGTCAACGAAGGCTGGCTCGCCGACCGGCGGATCGGCTGGCGCTCGATCGACGGTTTGGAGAACAGCGGCGAAGCGACGTTCCTGCCGGACGGCGCCGACCGCACGCAGATCACGGTGACGGTGCGCTACGCGCCGCCCGCGGGTCTGTTCGGGGAAATCGGCGAGGCGCTCGGCGCGGGCAGCCAGTTCGAGCGCCGCCTGCAGCACGACCTCGAGCACTTCGCGACGATGGTCGACCAGGCGCCGCCCGGCGCGCTCGACCCGACCTCCTCGTCGTATCTGTTCCACGGCGACTCGGCCGCCGCGCGCGGTGCGACGACGTCCGCACAGGACGAGTCGATGGGGATGCCGTCCGGCGACCCGATGGAGAGCACGACCAGCACGACCGCCGCCCAGGTCCCGCGCGTCCCCGGCACGTCGGCGAACCGCGGCGACGACGTCGTCTAGCCGCTAGTCCTCGTCCTCGTCTTCGTCGTCTTCGTCGTCGTCCTCGTCCTCCTCGTCGTCGTCATCGTCGGTTTCGACGTCGTCGTCGTCGACGGAGAGGACGGGGAGGACGAGCGTGTCCTGAAAGCGTTCGAAGCGTTCCACGGCGACAGCGTTCCCCGGCCGAGGCGGATGGAAACCGCCGGCTCGCTCCTGCGGTCGGAGCCACCGTGAATGCAATCCGCGTCGACCGCACCGGTGGTCCCGACGTTCTCCAGCTCGCCGACGTCCCGACGCCGTCCCCCGGCCCGGGCGAGGCGCTCGTCCGCCACACCGCGTCGGGGATCAACTACATCGACGTCTACCTGCGGACCGGACTCTACAAGCGTGACCTGCCGTTCATCGACGGACAGGAAGGCGCGGGGGTCGTCGAGGCGGTCGGCACCGGGGTGACCGCCGTGAAACCGGGCGACCGCGTCGCCTATGCGACGGCCCCGGGGCTCGGCGGCTATGCCGACGCAAACGCCGTTCCGGCCGAGAAGCTGGTCGCGATCCCCGACGGCATCGACGATCAGACCGCATGCGCGCTGATGCTGCAGGGAATGACGGCGCAGTACCTCGTCTCCGACACGTTCCCGCTGCGCGCGGGGCACGTCGCGCTCGTGCACGCCGCCGCCGGCGGCGTCGGCTCGATCCTCGTCCAGCTCGCGAAAGCGCGCGGCGCGACGGTCATCGCAACGGTCGGAACCGACGACAAGGCGAAACTCGCGCGCGAGGCCGGCGCCGACCACGTGATCGTGTACGCCGAGGAAGACTTCGCCGAAGCAACCGTCAAGCTGATCGGCGAGCACGCGGTCGACGTCGCG
>JAFAMK010000451.1 GCA_019233415.1 Vulcanimicrobiota bacterium | reverse complement strand
GCGTCGCTCGCGACGATCGGGTTCTTCAACATCATCGGCAGCTTCGGTTTCGGCAAGTTGATGGACCGCTTTGCGCCGCAGTTCTTGCTGGCGGTGCTGTACACGATTCGCGCGACCGCTGCGCTCGTCTTCGTCGCCTTTCCGCCGACGGCCGTTTCGACGCTCGCGTTTGCCGTCGTGATGGGATTGACGTGGCTCGGGACCGTTCCCCTGACGAACGGCGTCGTGGCGCGGTTATTCGGGCTGAGCAATTTGGGTGCGCTCTTCGGTGTGTGCTTCCTGAGCCACCAAGTCGGGGCATTCCTCGGCGCGTGGCTGGGTGGCGTCGCGCTGCAGGCGACGGGCTCATATCAGATCATCTGGATCGCGACGGTCGTCGTCGGCTACACCGCCGCCGCGTTGAACCTGCCGATCCGCTACCGCACCACCGTCCCGGCGCCGGCGTGACGTCGCGCGCCCGGTCCATCGCGGCGGTCGCGCTTGGAGTTCTCGTGGCCGCAGTTGTGTGCGTGTTGGCGGCGCGAAGCGCGTTCGCGCCCGGTCTGAGCGGATTCGACGGAACAGCACAGGTACGTCGCGTTCCCGGCGTCGCCTTGGTCGACGATCGCGGCGCGCTGCTGCGGCTCGACGCGCCGGCACACGGCGAGGTCCTGGTGCTCGGATACACGCGCTGCACGGACGAATGCCCGCTCACGCTGGCGAAGCTCGCGCTCGCACTACGCGGGCTCGCGCCGGGTACGCGTCCCTCGGCGTACTTCGTGACGATTGATCCCACGCACGACGACCCGCACACGATGCGCCGCTACCTCAGCGCATGGAACAATGCGATCATCGGCGCGACGGGAGCGCCGGAGGCCCTGAAAGCACTTGCGCTCGCGCTCGGCGCAGGAGATGGATCGCGTGAAGCACGCGATCACGACACCCGGCTCTTCATCGTCGACCGCTACGGCGCGGTACGGGAGGAGTTGCAACCCGATACGACGCCGGACACGATCACTCGAGCACTGCGCGCAGTCACCACGTAACCGGTTCCGCGACATTCGAACAGGGACTGGCTTCACGCGCCATGAACGAGGGGAGGAACATCCGTTCGGAGGTTGCCTCGTGTTCGTATGGAAGGCGCTGGCTTCGGCTTGCGGTCTCGTCCTCGTCAGCGTCGTCATGCCGCTCGCGGTGCTCGCGCAAAGCCCGGCACCGGCACCCGCGGCGAAGCTCGTTCTTCTTCCGTACGAGTATCCCGGCAGCACCGATCCGCACGCCAGCGCCGTCTCACAGGCCCTCGCGGCAGACCTTGCCGCGGCGGGACTACCGGTCACCACGATCGCACCGGTGGACCATTTGGAAGCGGCCGGGAACGCCGCGAAAATCTGCGCCGACAACGGCGCGACGGGGATCCTCGTCGCCGAGGGCCGGTACGAACAGACCAGAAAGGTGATCCCAGCACCGTTCGTGACGATTCTAAGGTATCCGACTCACGTCGACTTGCGACTCGACGAGGTCGGCTGCGACGGAGCGGTGCGTTGGAGCACGACGACGAGCGGGGATCAGGCGCCGGCCGGCGCGTTCAGCGTCGGAAACCTCGGCGCGGCCGTGGATGCGGCGTTCCGCACCGCCGTGCAAGCCGCGGCCACCGCGCGCGCAGCAGCCAGCGTGTCGGAGGCCGCGCCGGCACCCGAGGCGATCGCTTCCGCCTCGCCGCCTCCCGCAGCGGCTCCGTCGACCTACGTGGTCGTTCCGTTCGAGCAGCCCGGGATCGCCGACCCGCGCGCGCCCGACGTCACGCACTCGCTGCTCGCCCAGTTGCAGCAGCACAAGATCGACGCCAAACCCGGAACGCCGATCGATCACCTCTCCACGATCGCCGGCGCGCAACAACTTTGCGCAGCCAATGGGGCGCAAGCGATCATCGTACCGGACGTGCGCGTCGAACAGTCCGCGGTGACGGGACGCTCGCACGCGTCGTTGCGGCTCTCGCTCGTGAGCTGCAGCGGGGTGGTGCTGGGTCACGGTACCGGGGAAGCCGACATCGGCCAGATGTTCCTGGGCAACTTCGGCGCTGCCATCGTCGGCGTGTCGGAAAAAGCGATGGGTCCCGCGATCGAGCAGTTGTTCCCGGTCGCGATCAAATAGTCCCGACAGGGAGACCTGCCGCACGCACTGAGCGCTGTGCGGCTTCACGCGCCTCGCGCATCAGACGTGCGACGATCGTAGCGGCGGGCTCGGCCTTGGCTAGCGCGGCGGCTTGCCCGGCCCAGAGCGACAGGAACTCCGAACGGTTCTGCTGGGCCGCGGCGGTGCGGACGTCGCGGGTGAGCGCGTTTTGGTACGGATACGGCGCGAGGTCGTCGGGATTCGACATTTCTTCGATGAAGCGATTGCGTATGCCGCGTGCGGCGCGTCCGGAGAACGCGGTCGTCAGTGTTGTGCGGCGTACCGGGTCTCCGGCGAGTACGTGCCGATATGCCGGTGAAATACCCGACTCGTCGGCGAGGAGGAACGCAGTCCCGAGCTGTGCCCACATCGCACCGAGAGCGAGGACCGCGGCGACGCCGCGGCCGTCACCGATTCCGCCTGCCGCGACGACGGGGACCTGTACCGCGTCGACGATCTGCGGCACGAGCGCGAGCGTTCCGATCAGCGAGTCGGCGACGGGCGCGAGGAACGTGCCGCGGTGAGCACCGGCCTCGGCGCCTTGCGCGCAGATGGCGTCGACACCGGCGCGTTCGAGCGCGAGCGCCTCGTCCACCGTCGTCGCCGTGCCGAGCGTTGCGATCCCCGCGGCTCGCGCGCGTTCGAGCACGTCCGCTTCGAGGATGCCGAACGTGAAGCTGAACACCGCCGGGCGCGCGGCGAGCACGGCTTCGACTTGTTGGCGGTAGTGGCGCGGCGGGAGCGGCGGTTCCGCAGCGTGCGGAATTCCCAGCTCGTTGCGGTACCGGCGCAGGCGTTCGTGGGCGCGGCGCACGCGGTCGCCCGGCTCGTCCCACTGCGTCTCGACGAACAGGTTCACACCGAAGGGACGGTCGGTGAGCCGTCGCACCGCGGCGATCTGCTCCGTAATCTGCGCCGGTGTCGAATACGCGCACGGCAAGAACCCGAGGCCGCCGGCATTCGATACCGCAGCCGCCAGTTCGGGCGTCCCGACGCCGCCCAGCGGCGCGAGCACGATCGGCACGTCGAGCACTGGAAGCTTCGTCGTCATGCGCGCAGTGTACGCCCGGGAACCCGGTCGCGTCAGCAACCGACGTCGAAGCGCCGCGCAGGTAGACAGGTCGGTATACCTCTCGCGTGCAAGCCGTGGACGTGAACGTCCACCCGCGGTCGGGGCGACCGCTCGCCGACCACATCGCGATCGTCGCAGCCGACCTCTTCTACCGCGAGGGGATTCACCTCGTCGGCGTCGACCGCGTCGCGGCCGAAGCGGAAGTCACGAAGCGCACGCTGTACCGGCATTTTCGCTCGAAGGACGCGCTCGTCGCCGCCGCGCTGCGCCGTTCGCCGAAGATTCGCTTTCCGCGCGAAGGGACGCCGTATGCGCAGATCATCGGCGCGTTTCGCGCGATGATCGCGTTCCTCGAAGAGAGCGCGTACCGCGGCTGTCCGTGGATCATCGTCGCGGCCGAATTGACCGACCCGCGCCACCCGGCGCGCATCATCGTGAACGACCTGGTCGGCAAACGGCGGCAATGGTGGTACGACCGCGCCGTCGAGACGGGCGCCGCGCATCCCGACCTGCTCGCGGAGCAGCTCGACGTGCTCTTCGACGGCGCGCTCGCGAATTCGACGAAGCGCGGCGTGACGACGCCGGCCGAAGCCGCGCTCGCCGCAGCCGAAGCGCTTCTGCACGCGGCCGTCCCGGTCGCATGCTGAGCGGTCCGGTCGTCGGGATCGGCGATTCGATCACGTGGGGAAGCGATTCGTCCGATCCGCCGGCGACCTCGTATGTCGGCTACGCCGCGCGACTCCTCGGCACCGAGGCCATCAATCTGGGAATCCCCGCCGCGTTCACCGACCGCATGACGTACGAAGTCGCGAGCGTTCCGGAAACCGCGGCTGCCGTGCTGCTCTGTGCGGGAACGAACGACGTGGGTGTCGCTGCGGGCAACGCGAACGCCGACGAAGCCGTCGCGAAGGTGCGTGCCGTGATGCCGACCGCGGACGCGCTGTTCGCCGCGCTGCGCGAGCGCTTGCCGACGATACCGCTGGTCGTCGTGACGGTCCGCGACCTCGGCCGTGCGCGAGCGGACTACCCGAACACGACCGCGGACGGGCTTACGGCCGCGTCACGCGCCTGGAACGCGCACATCCGCGCGCTCGCCGCGCGCGCCGACGCAGCGCTCGTCGACGTCGAGCACGACGCGCAGTGGTACGTGCACGACGAGTACGCTCCCGGCGGAATCCACCCGCTCGACGCCTGCGCGGAGCGCCTCGCGCACGCCGTCGTCGCGGCGCTCGGTGCCATCCTCACCCGCGCGTAGCCCAGCTATTCACCCGGCTGTGCGGGGCCGTTTTCGAAACATGACAGTGCCTGTCATATTTGCTGCGGTATGCTCGGTCCAACAAAGACGCTTCACCGAGGAGACAGCATCATGAGCACCACGCCGCAGACCGCCGTGAACGGCGCGACCATCATCGGAATCGACCTTGCCGCCTGCCTCACGGGCGACCCGCAGCGCTCGATCGCGTTCTACCGTGACGTGCTGGGCATGAACCCGACCGAACTGGACGACGAAGGCCGCGGCGCCGAGTTCACGCTTCCCGACGGCACGACGTTCGGCATCTGGAAGCCCGACAGCGGCAACGCCTCCGGCGGGACGATGATGTTCGCGGTCGGCAACATCGACGAAGCGGTGAAGGCGATCCGTGAGCGCGGCGGCGCGCTCAGCGACCCGATGGAGTCGCCGGTCTGCCACATGTCGTTCGGCCAAGACCCGGACGGCAACGGCTTCATCATCCATCAGCGCAAAGTCCGCGACTAGCATCGCGCATTCGCCGGACGATGGCCTCCGCGAGACGGTCGGCCGCGTCCGGCGTGGCCGCCGTGGTGATGTGCGCGGTCGGCCCTTAGGCGGCGGCCACCCGGCGAATCGGCCCCATCGCGCTTTCGTAGAGCGCGCGGCGTGCGAACGCGTAGGTCGCAGTCCCGCGACGAATCTCGTCGATCTGCGCGGCGTGGTCGGCCAAGTCCGAGCGGCCGAGCGCCAGGGCTGGGAGCCACGCCGAGATCAGGTTTGCCGTGTCCTTGAGCGCGCGCCGGCGGTCGTCGACCAACCCGGCGCGATTGAGGCCCAGAACATGGATCGTCATCCGCCCGATATCGTCGAGGCCGTGGAGCATTCCGGTTTCGAGGTCGATGCGAAAGTGCTGCTCCGGCTCCGTCGCTGCGCCGAGTGGATTGTAGAGCAGCGGCATCTCCGCCGCAACGCCGGTCGGGTCGGTTGCGTGCGCGCCGGCGACCGGGAAGCGATTCTTCTTGTGCGTCGAGTTGCAGACCCAGCACGAGGGGAGCAGATTTCCCCACTCGTACGCGAGCCAATAGTAGCCGGGTAGTTCATTTCCGCCGGCATCACACACGATAACGTCGTTCTCGTCGGTAATCCGTCCCTTCGGCCGGTAGTGCTCGATCACCGGACTTTGCATGACGACACCGAGGTTCGCTTCGCAATACGCGCACTTGCCGCCGAAGATGTTCGTGAGATAGGTGCGAAAGCGCTTGTAGATGTCAGCGTTGAAGACGCGCTCCTCATCGCCTTCCGCAAGTTCGACCATGCGGCGCACCAGTATTCGGACGCGCTCCGCCTTCGGGTCGGGCGGCGCCGCAACACGGACCGGCGTCACGTCACCTGATCTCCGAAAAACGTCCGCAAGCGCTCGCGGGCGTCGGGTGCGTCGAGAATCGCTTCGATCTCGGACAAGTCGGCGTCGTCGACGTCGATCTGCCACGTTGGCACTTCGGTGCGCAGCGTGGGGAAGAGCCCGTCGTGCAACACGGCGAACTCCGTCTCTTCTTCGTGCGTGCGTGACGACATGTTCAGCAATACCGCATAGCGGTCGAGCTGCTCGACGGTCCGCACCGGGCGCGTCGTCGTCATCCCGAACAATTCGCTGCGGTAGGCATCCTCGGCTTGGCGGCCCTCGATGTCGCCCTGCGGCGCCACGACCTCGACGCGTGCGCCGGCACGGCGGGCGATGAGAATATCCTCACGCTTGAGCGCGGTCACGACGAGCGGCGAATGTGTCGTCGCGACGAGCTGGAGATTCGGGAAGCGCTTTGAAATCACCGGGACGAGTGCGCGCTGCCAGGCCGGATGGAGGTGCGCGTCGATCTCGTCCACGAGCACCAGCGCGCTGCGTTCGAGCGGCGCATTGTCGTCGGGATAGATTTCGTGCATGCGCTGCACGAGAATGCCGACCCACGCCAGGAGCGAGATCATCCCTTGGCTCAACTGCTCGATGGGGACGACCCCGTCGGCCGTCTCGACCATCACGCCCGAGGCCGGATCGCCTGAGGCGAATGCGACCGTTGCGTCGGTGAAGAGTTCCTTCGCGATCTCGAAGAACGTCGCGCGAATCGCCTCACCGTGCTTGGCAAATTCGAGCAGAACGAGCCAATCGCGCAGGTCGTCGATCCGCGTGTCGACCGAGCCGACCAGGAGCGGCAGCAGGTCTTCGACGCGCGGCCGACCTCCAGCCGGAGCGTAGAACTGCGTTGAGGACGGGCTCATGGCACGCATGCTGATCCCGCGCATGGGTGGAAACCCGAGCACCGCCCAGGTCCCCTGCTGAACCGGGCTGATCAGTCGCGCCGAAACATGCACGGAACCGTCGGTCTGGCGCAGCAATGTCGTCGCGTGCGTCACTGCGTCGAGCTGCAACTGGATTTGCCCGCTGTCGGCCCCGCTGCGCAGGAGCCGCTTCCCGGCAAACGACGACGCTTGCGCATCGCCACACAGTGCGAGCGCGACCGCGCGCAGGATCGTCGACTTTCCCACCCCGTTGTCGCCGAGGATCACGTTCCATCCCGGCGAGAACGGGATGCTGATCTGCTCGAACGGCCCGATGTTGGTGAGCGTGAGCCTCCGCATCCGCTCCGTCGGTGCCGCGGTATCGGCCGGCTCCGTCGCCGTCGAGTGCAGCGCGACGGAAAGCGCGTGCGGCAGTCCAACGCCGGTCACGTCGCGACGGCCAGTCTCGACCGTCTCGATCCCGTAGCGCTCCAGGCGCCTCGCATGGCGCCTCGTCCCTTGCTCCTGCTTCGTGGCACCGGTCGAGACCAAGAAGTGCGGGCCGTACAGAGCGAGCAAGTCCGCAAGGTCGGGGAACGCCGAGACGACGTCGATGATCTCGTCGGCGGTCGTCCCGAGGAAGAACACCGTCGCGTTGGCAAACATGCTCGCGATCGCCTTCGCGAACACCGGGTTCGCGTACGCGAATCGGCGCAACTCTTCGGTAGAGAGGCGCACCGTGTCGGGCGCTGCGGCCGAACCGTTCAACCGCGCGAGCACGAACGCCGTCGTCGAAAAGATCGTGTCGATTTCGTCGTTGCGCGCGCCGTCGATCACTGCCGGTGACCGGCCCGCAAAGACGTCGGCGACAACTCGGTCGATCGCGGTGGTCACACATGCCCGAAACGGTAGACTCGCGACGCGCTCGCGGAGAAGTTCCCGCCCGTGAAGGATCTTCGCGGTGTCGGCCGGGACGATTCGCGTTTCGCGCAGATCGTCGAGCGTGCGCCGCACCAGTTCGGGTGAACAGAAGCGCCGCACAAAGTCGGCGCCGTATTCCGGATCATCGTCCAATTCGTCTTCGCTCGGCGTGTCGGCGGCGAGTGACGGACTGTTCTCGACGACCTGTTGCGTTAGAACTCGGATGACCTGCGCGCGTGTGACGTCGCAGAACATCCCCGGGCCGCGCTCACCGGCGAAGAGGACACATTGATTCCGTTTGAAGGCGTCGAGCAACGCCGCGGGGATTTCGGTCCCCGGGATGCGCTGGCGGTAACTACGTCCCGAGGTCGGCACGGACAACCAGATTCGGCGGTGGTTTGGGGAGCCGGTCGTCGAGCGTCGCGAGCCCGTCGAACTCGGCAGCAAGTTGGGTGGTTTGATCCGTTGCATGTGCGACCACGCCGCGCGCGCTCGCCGCGATCGGGTAGCTGTGGACCGGCGTGCCGTCCGTCGCGCGAATGAGCGCGCCGTACGGAACGTCGGGCGACTCCGGGTTCGCGATTGCGCCTTCGAACTCGGCGAGATACTCCTTGAGTGCACCCATCGTGCTGCGATAACGCAGCCAGCGGTGGTTCTCCCAGTTCATCGCGCCCTTGCCTGGCGGGAGCGTGCTCGGGTCTTGGAACCGGCTTGCGATGAGCGCACCCGCCGCCGCGCCGCGCGCGCGCAGGCGTTTGAGGATCGACGGCGGCATGTCGAGATTCAGACCGCCTTCGTCATTCGATAGGAATACCGTAACCATGCGACCGCGATACCCCGGAAGAACGCTTTGCGTGTTGTCGTTCCAGTTCTGCATCGCGTTGCCGATCACGCCGAGAAATCCCGCCAAGCCTGCAAAGCGGTTGAACGTCGGAAGCCGGCCGGCCGCGTTCGACGACGGCATGTAGACGTTCTCCGCCTCGTCGTCCTGCTGAGGGTGATTGGGGGGAAACCGCGCGAGGTTGATCGCGAACGTCGGCCAGCGCGGCAGCGGCGCGTCGAACATCGCGACCGGAAAGTTGCTCGAAATGCCGCCGTCGGAGAACCAGCAGTGTTCCAGCACGGGAATGTCGTTCGCCGGAATCGGCTGGCTGAAGTCGGCAACCCACATCGGCACCGCGCACAGCAGAACCGGAAACGCCAGGCTCATCCGCGTGGCGACCATGACGGGCAAATCACCGGGACGCGGAAGCGGGTACTTCGGCTGCGGGTCCGCCGCATAGGCTGCGAAGCGTTCGGCCTCCTTCGCGTCGCGCGGTGCGCGTGCATGGTCGACCATCCACTGCACGACGTGGTCGGGAAAGAAGCGCCGCATCTCATCGGGCGCGAAAAAGAACGTCACGTCGAGCGGAAACCGGTACGGCCGCCCCCACGTTACGTTGGTCGTGATCATCTCGAGGTTGACGTCGGGCGCCGCTGGCTTCTCTGCAAGCCCAGGCGCACCGGGATCACGCCTCGCATCCCAAAGCATCCCGAATGTCAGCGGAGCAACACCGGGCTCAAGCCCCGCCGTGATCTCCAGCTCGCGCGTAAGCCAGGTGCAGAGCGCGGTATCGCTCGCACGATCGCGGTCGTCGACACCGGTGACCATCCCGTAGAAATTT
>JAFAMK010000338.1 GCA_019233415.1 Vulcanimicrobiota bacterium | reverse complement strand
CGGCGACGATTACCGGGTCGAGTTTCCGACCGGCTCGGGCCAGATGCTCACGCTGTGGGAGATTTCGCTCGCGCTGTCCCGCCGGCTCGTCGCACTGTACCGGCGCGACGCCGGCGGACGCCGCCCGTTCAACGGCACGAGCACGCTCTTTCAGAGCGACCCGCACTGGCGCGACCAACTCCTCTTCCACGAGTACTACCACGCCGATACCGGCGAAGGGCTCGGCGCTTCCCATCAGACCGGCTGGACGGGGCTCGTCGCGAAGCTCATCGACCAGCTCGTCGAGTCCAGCGGCCCGTCGCATCCGCACGTCGCGGCCGACTTCGAAGTGACCGTGCGCGTCTGAAGGAACCGCCTGCGGACCTCGGGGACGTAACGGGCGATGCGGTACGATCTCGCGGTCATCGGGTCGGGGCAGGGGGGCGTTCCGCTGGCGCTCGATTTCGCGCAGCGCGGCAAGCGCGTGGTGCTGTTCGAGCGGGGCGAGATCGGCGGGTGCTGTGTCAACGTCGGCTGCACACCGTCGAAGTCGTTCCTCGCCTCGGCGCACGCGGCGGGGCGCGCGCGGCGCGCCGGCGACGTGCGCGTCTACTGCGAGGTGCGGCCCGACGTGCCCGCGGTCATGGACCGCGTGCGGACGATCGTCGGAACCTGGCGCTCCAGCGTCGAGGCGAAGATCGCGAAGAGCGGCGTCGAGCTGGTGCGCGCCGAGACGTCGTTCGACGCGCCGCACGTGCTGCGCGCCGGTGACACCGTATACGAAGCCGACCTCGTCGTGCTCGACACCGGCGGCAGCGCGAACGTACCGCCGATCGACGGGCTCGCCGGGACGCCGTTCCTTACCAACGAAAACTTCTTTGCGCAGACGACGCTTCCGGCGGAATTGATCGTCCTCGGCTCCGGCTACATCGGGCTCGAATTGGGACAGGGTGCGGCGCGGCTCGGCAGCATGGTCACCGTCATCACGCCGGACGACCGGCTGATCGCGCGCGAGGAAGTCGACGTCTGCAGCGTGCTCTCGCGCTCGTTCGACCGCGACGGGATCGTTACGCAACTGAACCGCCGCGCGACGAAGGTCGCGCACGACGGCGCGCGGTTCACCGTCACGCTCGACGACGGCACGGTCCTCGGCGGCGACGGTCTGCTCGTCGCGATCGGGCGCCGCCCGAACATTCCGGCCGGCACGGTCGAACGCGGGGGGATCGCGCTCGATGAACGCGGGAACGTCCGCTGCGATCCGCACCTGCAAACGTCCGTTCCCGGGCACTACGCGCTCGGCGACGTGGCGGGTCAGCCGCAGTTCACGCACGTCGCGTGGGAAGACTTCCGCCGCTTGCGCGCGATCATCGGCGGCGACCGAAGCCGCACCCGCGACGACCGCGTCCTCGGCTACGCGATGTACACCGACCCACAGGTCGGTCGCGTCGGGATCACCGCCGACCAAGCCGCCGAGCGCGGGCTCGCGCACCGTGCCGTCACCCTGCCGCTGAGCAACGTCGCGCGCGGTCCGGAGTGGGGTCTCGAAGACGGGTTCTTCCGGCTGGTCGTCGATCCGCAGACCGACCGAATCCTCGGCGCGACGTTCGTTGGGTACGAAGCCGGGGAACTGATCCACGTGATTCTCGCCCACATGGAAGCCGGCTCGACCTGGCGGGTCCTGGAACGCTCGGTCCACATCCACCCGACCTTCGCGGAGGGGCTGCCCTCACTCGCTCGGCTGCTGCTGTGATCGCACCGGACCGCCTCGACGCAATCGCCCGCGGACGCGAGGGCGACCCGTTCGCCGTGCTCGGCCCGCACCCGCTCGGCACCGGAACGGTCATTCGCGCCTTCCTTCCCGGCGCGCGCGCCGTAACGGTCGTCGGCGACGACGAGACCGTGCTCGCGCCGGCCGAACCGTCCGCGACGAGCGCGGGGCTCTTCGAGGCGTTCGTGGTCGGCCCGGCGCCGCGGTACCGCCTGCGCGTCGAAGACGCCGGCGGAACCCGCCTGATCGACGACCCGTACCGCTTCGGCCCGCTGCTCGGCGACCTGGACGCGTGGCTGTTCGCGCAGGGCAATCACCTCGAGCTGTACCGCGTGCTCGGCGCGCATCCCGACGTCGTCGACGGCGTGCCGGGGACGCGCTTCGCGGTGTGGGCGCCGAATGCACGGCGCGTCAGCGTCGTCGGCGACTGGAACCACTGGGACGGGCGCATCCACCCGATGCGGATGCGGCGCGAGGCCGGCGTGTGGGAGATCTTCCTGCCCGCCGTCGCCGCCGGCGCGCGCTACAAGTACGAGATCATCGGGGCGAGCGGTGAACTGCTCCCGCTGCGCGCCGATCCGTTTGCGTTCCGCAGCGAGCGCCGGCCGGCGAACGCCTCGCTCGTCACCGCGCCGTCCGCATACGCATGGAACGACGAGGCGTGGCTGCACGGCCGCGCGGACAAACAGCGCCGCGACGCGCCGATCCACATCTACGAAGTCCACCTCGGCTCGTGGAAGCGTATCCCGGAGGCCGGCGACCGCTTTTTGAGCTATCGCGAACTCGCCGAACAGCTGATCCCGTACGTGGCGGAGCTCGGCTTCACGCACATCGAGCTGCTTCCGGTGACCGAGCACCCGTTCGACCTGAGCTGGGGCTATCAGACGACGGGATGGTTCGCGCCGACGAGCCGCTTCGGCGAACCCGACGACTTCCGCGCGTTCGTCGACGCGGCGCACGGGGCCGGGCTCGGCGTGATCCTCGACTGGGTGCCCGGCCACTTCCCGACCGACGCGCACGCGCTCGGCCGGTTCGACGGCACCGCGCTCTACGAGCACGCCGACGTGCGCGAAGGCTTCCACCGCGAGTGGGGGACGTACGTCTTCAACCTCGGCCGCAACGAGGTCGCGAATTTTCTGCTCGCGTCCGCGCTGTACTGGCTGCGCGAGTTCCACCTCGACGGGCTGCGCGTCGACGCGGTCGCGTCGATCCTGTACCGCGACTACAGCCGCACCGAGGGCGAGTGGGTTCCGAACCGCTACGGCGGGCGCGAGAACCTCGAAGCGGTCGCGTTCCTGCGCCGGCTCAACACCGTGCTCTACGGCGAGGTGCCGGGGATTGCGACGTTCGCCGAGGAGTCGACCGCGTGGCCCGGCGTCACGACGCCGGCCGATCTCGGCGGACTCGGGTTCGGCTACAAGTGGAACATGGGCTGGATGCACGACACGCTGCGCTTCTTCGAACGCGATCCGCTTTGGCGCGGCCATCACCTCGGCGAGATTTCGTTCGGACTGCTGTACGCGTTCAGCGAGAACTTCGTGCTGCCGCTCTCGCACGACGAGGTCGTGCACGGAAAACGCTCGCTGCTCGGGCGCATGCCCGGCCGCGACGACGAGCAGTTCGCGAACTTGCGCCTGCTGTACGGGCTGATGTGGGCGCATCCCGGCAAGAAGCTGCTGTTCATGGGCGGCGAGTTCGCGCAGCGCGCGGAGTGGCGCGCGCAGGCCTCGCTCGACTGGCACCTCACGCAGTACGCGCCACACCAGGGCGTGCGGCTCCTCGTCCACGACCTCAACAATCTCACCCGCGAGTATGGTGCGCTGCACGAGCGCGACACCGACGCGGACGGATTCGAGTGGATCGCGTACGACGACGCGCGCAACGGCGTCGCCGCGTTCATCCGCTGGAACGCGGCGCACGACGCGCACGCCGTGTGCGTCTTCAACTTCAGCGGCGCGCGGCACGACCGCTACGAGATCGGCGTCCCGCAGGCCGGCGGTTACCGCGAACTGCTCAACACCGACGCGGCCGCGTACGGCGGCTCCGACGTCGGCAACGCCGGCTGGGCGGTGGCGCAGGAGCGGCCCGCGCACGGCCGGCCCTTCTCGCTTCCGCTGACGCTTCCGCCCCGCGCGGCGATCTGGCTCGCACCGTGATCGCGGCCCGGCCGCGCGTCGAACCCGGCTTGCCGTACCCGCTCGGCGCGAGCTGGGACGGCAAGGGCGTGAACTTCGCGCTCTTCAGCGCGAACGCCGAGAAGGTCGAGCTGTGCGTGTTCGATGCGCGCGGACGGCGCGAATTGGCGCGCATCGCGCTGCCCGAATACACCGACGAAGTCTGGCACGGCTACCTTCCCGAGGCGCGGCCGGGGATGCTCTACGGGTACCGCGTCTACGGGCCGTACGATCCCGCGCGCGGCCACCGCTTCAACCACCACAAACTGCTGCTCGACCCGTACGCGAAGGCGCTCGCGGGGAAGCTGCGCTGGACCAACGCGCACCACGGCTACATCCTGAACTCGCCGCGCGCCGATCTCTCGTTCGACAAGAGCGACAACGCCACGGCGATGCCCAAGTGCGTCGTGCTGGAAGAGGCGTTCACCTGGGGCGACGACGACCGCCCGATGGTTCCTTGGCCCGACACGGTGCTCTATGAGCTGCACGTGCGCGGGTTCACGATGCAGCACCCCGACGTGCAGCCGGCGCTGCGCGGGACGTTCGGCGGGCTCGCGGCGCCGGCGGTGATCGCATACCTGCGCGACCTCGGCGTGACGACGCTGGAGCTGCTCCCCGTCCACGCGTTCGTCGACGACCGGCGCCTGGTCGAGCAGAAGCTGCGCAACTACTGGGGGTACAACTCGATCGGCTTCTTCGCGCCGGACCCGCGCTATCTGCAGGGCGATCCCAGCGAGTTCAAGACGATGGTCAAGCACCTGCACGAAGCGGGGATCGAGGTGGTGCTCGACGTCGTTTACAACCACACCGCCGAAGGGAACCATCTCGGTCCGACGTTTTCGTTCAAGGGGATCGACAACGCATCGTACTACCGCCTCAACTCCAGCGACAACCGTTGGTACGACGACGTCACCGGAACCGGCAACACGCTCGACCTGCGCCACCCCCGCGTGTTGCAGATGGTGATGGACTCGCTGCGCTACTGGGTGACCGAGTTCCATGTCGACGGCTTTCGCTTTGATCTCGGAGTGACGCTGGGCCGCGAGGGCCACGGTTTCGACCCGGGATCAGGCTTCTTCGATGCGGCCTGTCAGGATCCCGTGCTGTCGCGGGTGAAATTGATCGCGGAACCCTGGGATACCGGTCCCGGTGGCTACCGACTGGGCCAGCATCCGCCGGGCTTCGCCGAATGGAACGATCGCTTCAGGGACGGCCTGCGGCGCTTCTGGCGGGGAAGCGATGGCCAGCGCTCCGATTTTGCCGCCCGCCTTGCCGGTTCTGCCGACATCTTCGAACATCGCGGGCGCAGGCCCTGGGCTTCGGTAAACTACGCCGCCAGTCACGATGGCTTCACCCTTCGAGATG
>JAFAMK010000445.1 GCA_019233415.1 Vulcanimicrobiota bacterium | reverse complement strand
TCACCGTCGCGAGCGCCGAAGGATTCGGCCTCGTCGCGCTGGAGGCGATGGCGCTCGGCACGACGGTGCTCGGGTTCGACGGGTACGGCGGGCGCGATTTCCTGCGCGACGGCGTCAACGCGGCGTGCACGGCGTACGGCGACTTCGTCGGGCTCGCCACGCGCATCGCCGCGACCGTCGGCGATCCGGCGCGTGCGGCGCGCCTCGCCGACGGCGGGCACCGCACCGCCGCGGGCTACGGCTACGAGCCGTTCCGCGAAGCCTGGACCGCACGGATCGCGCAGTTCCTGAACGCCACTGCGCGCGGCTAAGGCTCGAGCAGCGCGACGATCCGCGCGTCGCCGCGCGGGATCGCGAGGACGTCGAACGTCTCGCCGCCGTGTTCGAGCGTGTCCAGCTCGGCGACCTCGAAGTCGTCGTGCGCGGCGTTGCGCGCGCCGGCGTTGCGGAAGAGCCGGTAGTCGAGTGCGCGGAACAGCGCATCCAGCTCGGCGAGCGTCCCGCCGGCGCGGGCCAGCTGCGCGCGAAAGATCTCCGCGTACAGCACCGGCCGGCGCCGCTCGACGGTCGCCGACGTCGTCAGCGCCCACGCTTCGAAGCCTTCGAGGTCGAGTTTGATCACGTCGGGCTCGACCGTGCGCGAGACCAATGCGTCGATTCCGAGCGCATCGCCCGTCCGCGCTGCTTCGGCGGGCGCGAAGTACGTCGCGCCCGTGTTCCCGTTCACCCCGACCGCGTCGTAGCGCGCGTGCGGCGCGACGAGCGCGCACAGCGTCTCGACGCGGTCCGCGACACCGTTGAGCGCGACGTTCGCGCGCAGCAGGTCGAACGTGCGCGGCACCGCCTCGACGGCGACGACCTGTCCCGCCGGACCGACGCGTTGGGCGAGCGGGACGGTGAACGTCCCGATGTGCGCGCCCAGATCGAAGACGCGGTCGCCGGCGCGCACGACCCGTGAGAGGAAGGCCAGCTCAGGACGCGTGTGGGCGCCGAAGTCGAGCAGGTGCCGCGTGATCAGGTCGTCCGGATAGGCGACCATCGGGCCGAACACGGTCTCGACGCGGATCGTCGCGGCGCTCATCGGTCCGGCAGGCGTTCGCGCCGCCGCGCGGTAAGTCCCTTGCATTATGCAAGTCACTCGGGAGCGTCTCGTTCGGTGGGAGGACCCGCATCCGACGGCGGGCGTCCTGCGCCAGTCGTCGGGGCTCGAGGGGCTCCGCGCGATCGTCGAAGGGCGGATTCCGCGCCCGCCGATCTCGGTGCTGATCAACTTCGCGGTGACCGAGGTCGAGGAAGGCCGCGTCGTCGTCGAGGGCTATCCGGGCGAAGAGCACTACAACCCGATCGGCTCGGTTCACGGCGGCTTCGCGCTGACGCTGTTCGACACGGCGATGAGCTGCGCGATCCACTCGCTGCTCCCGGCCGGCGTCGCGTACACGACGACCGACGTCCAAGTGCGCTTCATCCGCGGGCTGAACAAGGACACGGGCCCCGTGCGCTGCGAGGCAACGGCGCTGCACGTCGGGCGCTCGACCGCGGTCGCCGAGGGGAAGCTGCGCGACGGCGAAGGCCGACTGCTCGGCGTCGGCACGACCGCCTGCGCCGTCTTCCGCTCGTAGCCGCGGAGGCGTAGCCGGTCTGCGGCGACGAAAGGTCGCATGATGCAGACCGCGGTTGCCCGGCGGCGCGTGCTCATGTCGCCCGACGAGATCGAACGGGCGATCGCGCGCATGGCCCACCAGATCGTCGAGCCGGAAGACGTCCAGGACGGGCTGCTGCTGATCGGGATTCGCCGCGGCGGCGAGGCGCTGGCCCGCCGGCTCGCTTCCAAGGTCGCCGAGATTCGCGGCTCGGTCCCGCAGCTCGGCTTCCTGAACGTGAACCTGTATCGCGACGACGACGTCGCGCGCGAACTGCCCGAGTCCGAGATTCGCAGCACGATCACGGACCAGACGGTCGTGCTGGTCGACGACGTCCTCTACACCGGCCGCACCGTCCGCGCCGCGCTCGACGCGGTGACCGACCTCGGGCGGCCGCGCGCGATTCGGCTGGCCGTGCTGGTCGACCGCGGGCTGCGCGAATTGCCGATCCAGGCCGACTACGTCGGCAAAGCGATTCCGACCAGCCGGCGCGAGCACATCGACGTCGTGCTCGCCCCGCAGCACGCCGAGGCCGACGCGGTCACCGTCTCCGACCGTGCCGCCTCGTAGCCTGCTCGACGTCGACGATCTGAGCAACGAGGAGCTGGTCGCGGTTCTCGATCGCGCCGTCGCCTTCGGCGACGCGCTCCCGTCGCGCGATCTGCTCGCCGGCGTGCCCGTCCTCAACCTGTTCTTCGAGGCGTCGACGCGCACCGCGACCTCGTTCACGCTGGCCGAGCAGCGCGTCGGCGCCGACGTGATCTCGTTCGCGCCGGGCACCTCGAGCCTGGGGAAGGGCGAGACGATCGCCGACACCGCGCTGACGCTGCGCGGGATCGGCGTGCGCGTCATCGTCGTGCGCCACCCGGAGTCCGGCTTCGCGCGCCGGCTCGCCGACGCGTTCGACGGCCACGTGATCAACGCGGGCGACGGAACGCACGCGCACCCGACGCAGGCGCTGCTCGACCTGATGACGCTGCGCCAGGAGTTCGGCCGGTTCGACGGCCTGCACGTCGCGATCGTCGGCGACATCCTGCACTCGCGGGTCGCGCGCTCGAACATCGTCGGGATGCGCGCGCTCGGGATCGACGTGACCCTGATCGGCCCGCCGACGCTGCTGCCGCGCGACTTCGCGCAGGCCGGCGTGCGGATCGAGCGCGACCTCGACGCGATCCTGCCGCGGCTCGACGCGGTGATGATGCTGCGCATCCAGCGCGAGCGCATCGAGGCGGGGCTCTTGCCCTCGCTCGACGACTACACGCAGCGCTTTCAGCTCAACCGCGCCCGCCTGCGCGCGCTGCGCGACGACGCGGTGATCCTCCACCCCGGCCCGTACAACCGCGGCGTCGAGCTGACCGACGAGGTCCTCGACGACCCGCGCTCGCGCTACGTCGCGCAGGTCCACAACGGCGTCTTCGTCCGCATGGCCGTTCTCGATCTGCTCGTGAACGGGGTACCGGTGGCAGCGTGAAGACCTTGGTCAAAGGCGGGCGGCTCGTCGATCCGGTGCAAGGGATCGACGCGCTGCGCGACGTGCTGATCGAGAACGGCTTCGTGACGCGGATCGGCGAGCACCTCGATCCGGACGACGCGCGGATCGTCGATGCGGCGCACGCGATCGTCGCGCCGGGGTTCGTCGATATGCACGTCCACCTGCGCGAGCCGGGCCAGACGCACAAGGAGACGATCGCGACCGGAACGGCGGCCGCGGTCGCGGGCGGGTTCGCCGCCGTCGCGTGCATGCCGAACACGGAGCCGGCGCTCGACTCGGCGGCGATCGTCAGCGAAGTCGTGCGCCGCGCCGACGCGGCGGGGCTCGCGCGCGTCTACCCGGTCGGCGCGATCACCCGTGCCCGCGCCGGCCGCGAACTCGCGCCGTACCACCTGCTCGCCGACGCGGGCTGCGTCGCGTTCAGCGACGACGGCTCGACGCCGCGCGACGCGCGCGTGCTGCGCCACGCCGCGCGCTACGCCGCCGACCTGCCGACGGTCTTCATCTCGCACTGCGAGGACCCCGACCTCAAGGGCGACGCGGTGATGAACGAAGGCGCCGCATCGGTACGGCTCGGGCTCGACGGCGCTCCCGGACTGGCCGAGGACGTGATCGTCGCACGCGACCTGCTGATCGCGGCCGACGCCGAGAAGGCGTGGCACATCGCGCACGTTTCGACCGCGACGTCGCTCGACCTGATTCGCTGGGCGCGCTCGCGCGGCGTCCAGGTGACCTGCGAGGTCACCCCGCACCACCTCGTGTTCGTG
>JAFAMK010000035.1 GCA_019233415.1 Vulcanimicrobiota bacterium | reverse complement strand
GCGCACGCCGAGGCCGACATCGCGGAGAGCGGCTTCAAGGTCCACGCCACGATCGACTACGGTCCGTACGTCTTGAACGAAACGGTCGCGGACTCGGTGTTCACCGGCAGCTGAGCGCCCTTCGCAAGGCTGGCGAGGAAGTCGTCGAGCGCGGCGAGCACGTCGTCGCGGCTCGCTCCGCGCCCGCGCGCGACCTCACCCTCGAAGCGCGCGCCGAGCTGCGTTTTCAACGCCTCGATGACCGGCTCGCGCCAGAAGCGCTGGATCGGCGTGAACGGTGTTCCCTCGAGCGCCGCGGCACGTTCGGAAGCGCCGAACAGCATCGCCGCGAGCGCGGGGTCGCCGGCGTGCGCGACGATCCGTCCGGAAACGTCGAACGCCAGCAGCCGCAGCACGGTCGACGCGCCGCGCGCGAGCGTCGCGAGCCCTTCGCGCAGGTGCGCCACGGCGCGCAGCGGATCGCCCTGCAGATCGGCGATGAGCGCCGCGACGCAGAGCAGGTGCCCGTTCGTCGTCGCGTCGCCGAACGTGCGGCCTTCGTCGACCGCAGCCGCGATCAGCGCGGCGGCGTCGGCGAGGTCGCCGCGCGCGGCGAGCGACTCGGCGCTGTTTCCCTGCATGACCAGCGCGTTGAGGTCCTCGTGGATCGCGCGGAAGATCGCTTCGGCCTCGCCGAAGAGGCGCAGGGCCTCGTCCTGGTCGAGCCGGAACTCGGAGGCGAGCGAGCCGAGCCCGCCGAGCATGATCGCTTCACCGCGGCGGTTCCCGATCCGCGCGTTCATCGCGCGGCCGGTTTCGGCGTAGTGCTCCGCGGCGTCGTAGTCGCCGCGAAAGCGGGCGACGATCCCGAGGAAGTTGAGCACGGGCGAGCGTTCGAGCACGTCCTGATCGCCGAGCAGCGCATCGGCCGCACGCGCATGCGTCTCCACGCCCGCCAAGTCGCCGTCCACGAAGGCGAGCCGCGCGCACGCCGTGTGCAGCTTCACCCGCAGCATCATGTCGATCCGCGCGCCGCGGTCGAGGAACGCCTCCGCGCGCGTGCGCCCTTCGCGCTGGTGCCGCACCGCGAACCATTGGCGAACCGCGGCGATGCACAAACGCGCGCCGGCTTCGAGCAGCACGTCGTCGCGCAGCGCGCGGTCGAGCGCGGCGCGGACCTCATCGACGAGGGTCTCGCCTTCCATCAACGCGGCTCTGTTCGTCGCGCTGCCCGCGCGCGCGCCGATCGCGTCGAGCCGGTCGAGGCACCAGCTAATGTGCGCGCCGTACGCCTTCTGGCGCGAGCCGCGCAGGTGCGGCGCGTCGAGCAGCGCTTCGCGGACGGGATCGATCATCCGCCACCGCGTGATACCGTCGTGCGAGGCGGCGTCGAGAAGCGAACGTGCCGCCGCCCGTCGCAGCAGCGTGTCGGCCAGACGCGTGTCGAGCGCCGGGAGCGGCACGACCGACGCGGCATCCGAGGCGGAGAACGTGCCGTGGAACGCCGAGACGCCGGCGAGCATGACGGCTTCGTCGGGCGCAAGCGCGCCGAGCGCTGCGCGCAGCAACGCGCCGAGCGACGAACCGTCGGCATCGGCACCGCGTTCGTCGCGCCCGAACGCGTCGAGCAATTCGCGCGGCGTCGTCGTCGCGAGCCGGGCGACGACCAGCTCGATCGCGAGCGGTGATCCGCCGACGCGGCGCAACAGCGCCGTGACGGCTTCGTCGTCGGGATTGACCAGCACGTCGGCGGCTGACGCGCGCGCAAGGAAGAGCGCGCGCGTCGCCGCGGCGTCGAGCGGTGCGAGCCGCACGACCCGTTCGTCGCGCGCGCCGAGCGGGACGCGGCTCGTCGCCACGAAGCGCAGCGCCGACGCGGTGAGCGCATCGAGCGCGTCACGACAGCCGTCGGCGACGCGCTCGCATCCGTCGAGGACGACGAGCGTCGGCTCGGTCGCGGCGGCACGAATCGACGCAGCGAGGTCGTCGGACGCGACGACGCCGAGTGCCGCCGCGATGCGCGCGAGCACGTCCTCGCCGCTTGCCGCGCCGAGCGCATCGACGAAGCGCACGTGCGCGAAGCGATCGGCGGCGTCGTGCGCGACAGCGAGCGCAAGCCGCGTCTTCCCGACGCCCGCGATCCCCGCGATCGTCACGACCCGGTGCACGTCGATCCCACGGCTGACGAGCGCGACGTCGTCGTCGCGCCCGACGAGCGCGGCGAACGGTTGCGGCAACGTATCGTCGTGCAACTGCTCCGGCGCATATCCAGCCGCCGCAACGCGATCGCGCCCGTCGCCTTTGGCCCGATACAGTTCGCGGTCGGCGGCGGCGATCAGGTCTTGCGGACTCCCGCCGACGGCCGGCTCCAACGCCGCGACGCCGATGCTGACCGTGAGCCGCCCGCGCTTACCGACCGGGTGCGGAATCGCAAGCGCCGCGATCGCGGCCCGAATGCGTTCCGCCGCAGCAATTCCGCCGGCAAGCGGCGTCGCCGGCAGAATCGCCGCAAACTCCTCACCGCCGTACCGCGCGAACCGGTCGCCGGCACGCTGCAACGTCGCCGACGCCGCATGCGCGATGCGCCGCAACGCGTCGTCGCCAGCCGGATGCCCAAGCCGGTCATTGAGCACCTTGAAGTAGTCCAGATCCAGAATCGCCAGTGCCAGCGGCGTGCGCTCGCGCGCAGCACGCGACCACTCCTCCTGAATCCGCGCATCGAACGTCCGCCGGTTCGCAACCCCAGTCAACCCATCGGTCTGCGCGGACTCCGCAAGAAACCGTGCCTCCAGTGCCAGCCCAACGACGAGCACGACCTCGTCGGAAACGGCCACCTCCGGCGAGACGAGCAACGTCGCATCCGACGCATCACCGAGCGCAAGACCCCGCGCATCGTCACGGATCGCCCCCGCCTGCCCACGCGTCGCCCGCCCATCACGCCGCACGACGAGTGCAACGCCCACCGCCCCAAGCCCATCGCGCAACTCCGCCGCAGCCGTAGCGAGCGCATCGCCGAGCGGAAGCGGCTCTCGCAACGTGCGCGCAACCCGCCGTGCAAGCGCGGTATCGACCGGCGTCACGGCGTCGTGGGCAACGGCGGCTCTGCGATGACGCGGTTGCGCCCGAGCGTCTTGGCGAGATACAGTGCGTTCCCGGCGCCGCGCAGCAGGTCGCCGGCTGTCGCCGTCGCGTCGGGCACGACGGACACGGCGCCGACGCTGACCGTCAACCGCTTCGACGGCGCACCGGCATGCGCGATCCCGAGCGCGAGGACGGCGTCGACGATCGCCTGCCCCGCGGCCTGCGCCTCGGCGTAATCGGTCCTGCCCAGCAGCACGAGGAACTCCTCGCCTCCGTAGCGCGCCGCGACGTCCCCGTCCCGTCCAGCCGCGCGTGCGATGACACCGGCGACCCGCCGCAAGACGTCGTCACCGGCCAGATGCCCGTATTCGTCGTTGTACCGCTTGAGCAGATCGACGTCAACCAGCAGCGCGGCAAGCGGAGCACCCTCGCTCCGTGCGCGTTCGCAGCACCGCACAAGCGCATCGTCAGCCGCCGAACGATTCGCAAGCCCGGTCAACCCGTCCACGTCGGTCCGCTGCTGCAATCCGGCCGCCGTGTCGCGTGCCGGAGGCGCAGCCAGCACGGGCGCGACC
Organism: Vulcanimicrobiota bacterium; assembly: GCA_019233415.1. Lineage (GTDB taxonomy): Bacteria > Vulcanimicrobiota > Vulcanimicrobiia > Vulcanimicrobiales > Vulcanimicrobiaceae > Vulcanimicrobium. The sequence continues at coordinate 3,110 of JAFAMK010000035.1, read as the reverse complement.
CGCTGATTAACAGTCAGCGGCTCTCCCAACCCCGCGGAGTCCGCCTGAGCGGCGTCAGCCGACCGAGTAGCGGCATCCGCGGTTGAAGGACCTGCATCGCGAAGGCGCACGACCAGCGCGAAGGCGATCAGCAGCCCGCGCAGCGCGGCGCCGATTTGCAGCGGCGACTGCACGATCTCGACGTTCGCCGGTGCGTACGTGAGCAGCAGCCCGAGCGCAGCGAGGGTGTTCCCCGCCAGAAACAGCCACGCGCCGCGACGGTGCGCGACGACTGCGACGACGCCGAGTGCGACGAACAACAGGTACGGCAGGCCGTCGATGATGCTCGTCGGCAGGTCCGGCACCGACCATGCATCCTGCATGACGTCCTGCGCCACGACCCCCGCAATGGCAACGGCGACGACGAGCCACACGCCGGCCACGACGAGCCGCGGCAACCGACGCGCGAGGAACACAAACGCGAATGCCGTCAGCGCGACGAGGAGCAGCGACTGCGCGACCGCATGAAGCGGCTGACTGACCTCCGGCGGCGGCCGGACGATCCCGAGCCGCGGGATCAACAGCGTCGCATCACCAGCCATCGCAAGCGCGAACCATGCGGCATCGGCGGTGCGACGAACGACGGCGACCGCCGCGAAGACGAGCACGAGCGCGCCGAAGAGCCCGAAGAGCACCGCGTACCACCACGTGTCGGCGCTGATGTACGCGAGCTGATCGGCCGCGAGGAGCAGCGGCGGACTCGCCGCGCTGACGGTCGCCGCCTGCAATTCGACCCGGTCCGCCGTCCACGCGTCGCCGGGAAGCCGCACGCCCAGCACGTGCCCTGGCAGGTTTGCCGACGCAACGAGCGTCTGTCGCCGCGCGCCCGGCCCGACGAGCGACACCGTCAGATCGCGCACGGCCCATGGCGTCGCGACGTACAGCGCCGTGTCGACGTGCGGCACACGAAAGGTTCCGCGGAACGTCGTCGGCTTCAGCAGCGAGGCAGGGTCCGGATCGTCAGCGACCGGCGCGCCGATCACCGCAACCGGTACCTCGGCGGCAGCCGCAGACGCGGCCGTCGGCGCGAACAACAACGCCGCGGCGAGCCCGATCAGAATCCCGGCGCGAAGCGTCACCCCCCGTCCCTTCGCGCGGAAAGCAAGCGTCGCCCGTCGGGGCGACCGTAAAGAGTCCGGAACCACCGAGCCCGGGGAAGGGTCGAAGGACCCGTCCACGAACCCAGGGCGGTCGCGGCGCCCAGCCGCACATTGCCGACGTAGCTCAGTTGGTAGAGCAGCTGATTCGTAATCAGCAGGTCGCCGGTTCGAGTCCGGCCGTCGGCTCCACGAAGACCGCGCGGATGCGTGGTTTTTTCTTGTTGCTCCTCCTCGCGCTCGTCATCTTCCATCCCGCGCTCGTCGCAGAAGACCAGGCCGTGCGGATTGCCCTCGGCGAGCATCCGCGCCCGGTGTGACCGGAGGTCACTGCCGAGGTCTGCGCTGATGTCGACCTGTTCGTTCGAACAGGGGTCAGCCGACGGCGTCGAGGCGCGCAGTGACCGCGCGCAGGCCGTCGGTCAGCTTGAGCACTGCGGCTTCGAGGGCGACGACGCGGAGTTCCAGGGGACTGCGGCGTTTGCGCTTGCGGCGTGGGGAGCGGAGGGGTGGCGTGCGTGGGAGGTCGTGGCCTTCGAGGAGCGTGTCGACGGAGAGGCCGAGCGACTCCGCGAGTCCCGCCATCACCAGCAGGCCCGGATCGTAGGTTTCGTCGCGTTCGATGCGCGAGAGCGCGGCTTGCGCGATGCCGGCGCGTTTCGCGAGTTGTGTCTGCGTGAGGTCGGCTGCGAGGCGCGCGGCGCGGATGCGCCGTCCGAAGGTCGTCACGCCCGTCCATCCCACCGACGGACGTGCGCGACTAGGGGGTGCGGTTTAGACCGGTTCGGGGACGCGCATCGTCGCGCGGTCGCCGACCGCGCGCAGGTACTGCGGGGGCCACGCGACCTCCGCGCCGAGCGCGCGCGCGGCGAAGAGCGGCCAGTACGGGTCGCGCAAGAACTCGCGGGCGAGGAAGACGAGATCGGCCCGGCCATCGGCGACGATCGTCTCCGCGTCAAATGGCTCCGTAATCATCCCGACGGTGCCAGTAGGGACGCCGGATTCGCGGCGCACCTGTTCGGCGAACGGTGTCTGGTAGAGCGGGCCGATCGGGATCGTTCCGGGCGGCACGGGAACGCCGCCGCCGGTGCTGACGTCGATCAGGTCCGCGCCGTCGTCGCGCAACTGGCGCGCGAGCGCGGCGGTTTGTTCGACGTCCCAGCCGCCTTCGACCCAATCCGTCGCCGAAAGCCGCACCAGCAGCGGAAGGCGTTCCGGCCACACGCCGCGCACCGCGCGCACGACCTCACGCGCGAGCCGAGTGCGGTTTTCGAACGACCCGCCCCAGCGGTCGGTGCGGTGGTTGATCAGCGGCGAGAGAAACTGATGAATGAGGTAACCGTGTGCGCCGTGGACCTCGACGACGGTGCCGCCGGCGTCGAGCGTGCGCCGCGCGGCGTCGGCGAACGCGCGCACGACCTGCGCGATCCCGTCTTCGTCGAGCGCGCGCGGGACCGGATAGGTTGGGTCGAACGGCTCGGTGCCAGGTCCGACCGGCGTCCAGCCGCCGTCGGCGACGGCGACCGCGCCGGTCCCCGACCACGGGCGCTTCGTCGAGCCTTTGCGGCCGGCGTGCGCGAGCTGCGTTCCCCACGCCGCGCCCTGCGCGGTGCAGAAGCGCGCGATCCGCTCGAGCATCGCGACGTGGTCGTCCTTCCAGATGCCGAGGTCGTCCGGCGAGATGCGTCCATCGGCGGTCACCGCGATTGCCTCGGTGAGGACGAGACCTGCGCCGCCGACGGCGCGGCTGCCGAGGTGGACGAGGTGCCAGTCGTTCGCGAAGCCGTCGACTGACGAGTACTCGCACATCGGGGACACCCCGACACGGTTGCGCAACGTCACGTCGCGGAGTTGGTACGGGGTGAACAGGACGGCCATCGCCGGTACAGACGCCGCGCCGCACGCTGCGGTTGCGGCTCGCTCGCCGGGGCGCCGCCTTACCGCCCGCTTACACGCCGCACGAAAGTGCGCCGT
>JAFAMK010000033.1 GCA_019233415.1 Vulcanimicrobiota bacterium | reverse complement strand
CTGGGTGACGTTGTACGCCTTCAGGATGACGTTGACGCCGACGGCGTGCTCGTACTGCGCGATCGCGTTTCCGATGATCGTGTCGCCCGGCGTTGCGGCCTGGATCGCGAGCAGCACGTCGAGCGGCTTGCCGTGCTTGCGGCGAATTCCGTCGGCGCCGGGATCCCAGCCGGCCGCGTCGAGCAGCGCGCGCGCCCGGACGGGATCGTACTGCACGTCCGGATACGCCTTCGGGTCGAAGGCCCAGATGAACAGCCCGCGCCCGGCGTCCTTGGCGGAGATCGCGCCGCGGTACGTCTTCGCCATCGTCGCCGGAATGTCGATCGCGAGCGCGAGCGCGCGGCGCACCTGCGGGTCCGACGTGATCGGGTCCTGCGTGTTGAAGATCAGCGCCCCGACCGCGTTCGTCGGCGTCAGCGTGACGCGCACGTCCGGAATCTGGCGCAGGATCGGATAGTTGCCGTAGTCGAGGTCGGAGAAGTAGCCGTCGACTTCTTTCGTGCGCAGCAGGTTCATCGCGGTGTTCGGATCCGGGACGAAACGCACGTCGAGGTGCTCGATCGCCGGTTTTCCGCGGTAGTAGTACGGGTTCGCGCGCATCGTGACGCGGTCGCCGTGCGCCCACTTCACGACGACGTACGGCCCCGAGCCGACCGGCTGCGCGTCGAACGGGATGTGGTTGAAGTCGGGCAAATTTGCGAGCAGGTGCGCGGGGAGAATCGGAAACCCTTGCGGCGCCATGACGACGGTCAGCAGCGGTGCGAACGGCCGTTTCAAGTGCAGCACCAGCGTCGTGTCGTTCGGCGCCTCGGCGCGCTGCACGACGTCGTAGCCGAAGCGCGACTGCGGGTTGTTCGCCGGATCGTTGATCGCGTCGACCGAGTAGACGCAGTCCTTCGCGGTCAGCGGCGTCCCGTCGGCCCACTTCAGCCCGCTGCGCAGGTGATACGTGATCGTCAGCCCGTCGCGGCTGATCCCGCCGTTCGCCAGCGTCGGCACGTCGGTCGCCGCATCGCCGACCAGTCGCCCACGGTCGTCGTACTTGACGAGATACTGAAACAACAGCATCCCCCACTCGGTCGCCGAAGTCCCGTTCTCCAGCGCCGGATTCAGCGAACCCGGCTCGCGCTGTTGCGCGACGACGAGCGTATCCGTCGCGCGCGTGCTCGCGCCACCGTTCGCGACCGGCGCACACGCGCACGCGAGCGTGGTGACGGCAGCGCACGCGAGGGCGGCGAGTCGAACCTTCACCCGAGCGCTCTTCTCGCAACCCTCCGTGAAGCCATCGTCTCGGGCGTACCCGAGACGGGCGGTTCGCTTATGCGGCTGCGGTCGGGATCGGGGCGCGCGCCGTGCGGCGGAGCTTTTCCTCGTCGAGCGGTTCGGCGGTGAACGGCGCGGAGTAGAGCGGCGGACCGTAGTCAGGGCGCGACATGTACGGCTTGTTTTGGTAGTACTCGTCCGGGACCGCGAAGACGTCGAGGTGCGTCGGCTTGAAGCGGTCGTCGGGGTCGACGCAGAGCAACTGCGCTTCGCGCGGGACGTACATCGCGCCGGCGGCGACGCGGTACGCGTCGGTCTGGTTCGGGAGCGAGCTGTGGAAGAGCGCCGGGCTAAAGACGAACGCCTGACCCGCGCGCATCGGCACGTCGGTGAGGCAGTCGGCGTAGATCGTCTCGAGCAGGTGGTCGTACGGAAAGACCGGCTCCGACGGGCGCAGGTCGCGGTTGAGCAGATGGCTCCCGCGCACGACGCGCAGGCATCCGTTGCGCAGGTCGACGTCGCAGAGCGGGACCCAGAACTGCACCGGCGTGTAGCGCTCTTCGTCCACGAACGTCGGGTCCTGATGGACCTGCACGATTCCGTCGTGCGGGCGCTTGCACAAGAAGCCCGCGAGCGCGAAGCGGTAGTCGTCGAGGAAGCCGCGCTCCTCCATGCGGTAGACCGACGCGATGAACTCGGCGACGGCGACGCGGTACGGGATGCTGCTGCTGAGCACCGACGGGCCGAAGCCGCGGCGGTAGATCGAGTCCGGGTGCTCGACGAACCAGTCGCGCATCGTCTGGATCTCGTCGGCGTTCAGGAAATCGACGACGACATAGCCGTCACGGTCGAGTGTGGCCTGCAGCGCGTCGTCGTGAAAGACGCGGCGCGTCGGATACGTGTGCGACATGCCCTCATCCCCGGTTGGCGGCCGGAGGTGCTCGAATGCCCTGTGGAGCAGTCCGGCCTCTCTGCTCCGTTTGGGCATGGTAGCAGAGCAAGCTTCGTGAGGCAAGGGAGGGCGATGAACGAACGCGCGCGGGTCGGCGCCGGCTGCTGGAGCTGGCTGACCTCCCAGCGGGACGCCTTCACGCCGTTCCGCGAGGACGATCCGGTTCGGCCGAAGCGGCTGCTGGCGTACGGCGAGCTGGCCGGAATCCTCGGCTGCTGCCTGCGGCGTGGCGCACGGGGCGGCCCGGTCGCCGCGCTGACCTCTTTCGTCGATGACGGGCTCGACGGCTACGACTGGGAAGCGCAGGCGCTGCGCGGGCCGGCGTTCGTCGTCGCGCTGCTCACCGTCGCGCGGTTCCGCGAAGCGGCCGGCGGCGACCCGGCGCCCCTGCGCGCGGTCGTCGCGCGCCACCTCGCCCTCGGCAACGTCGATGCGCTCGAACTGGCGCCGTACCGGATGCTGGAACTGGAGCACCTGCTCGTGGCAAACGGGCTCGGGGCCGGACGCCGCTCGGCCTACGCGCGCCGGTTGCGCGATGCGCTCGCGCCGTTGCGGCGCTCGCCGTCCGCGTTCAGCGCGCACGATCGGTATGCGCTCACGCACCTCGTCTTCGCGCTGTGCGACGACGGGACGCGCGATGCGGAGGATGTTGCGCCGCGGCGTGATGTTGCCATGCTGCGCCGGCTCGTCGCGCTGTGCGCGCGCATGGCGCTCGCCGAGGGCGCGCTCGACGTGCTTGCGGAGCTTGTGTCGTGCGCGCGGTATCTACGGCTGGAAGAGGCGTGGTTGACTGATGAAGCCTTCGCCTTCGCGACCGGTGCACAAGACGACGACGGAAGCATCCCGACCTTTCGCGAGCCGCCCGACGTCGAGGACGCACGCTTCTTCCAACGCTATCACGCGACGTTGATGTGGGCGCACGCGGCGACATGAGCGGCGCGGCGCTCGCAGACGTCGCCCGCGCCGGCGCGTGGCTGCGAATGGCGGCAGTGCTCGCCCGTGCCGCGCCGCCGGAGCCCGGTCGGCGCGGTGCGCTCGCGTTGGGTCTTGCCATCGCAGCAGCGCTGGCCCCGGACAAGGCGCTCGACGCCGCAGCCGATGAGGCGGCGCGGGCACTCGCCGCGGCGGGAGCGATCACCCCGGACGGGCCCGACGCGGGGCCGGCGGGGCTCGTTGCTGCGCTGCGACCTGGCACGGCGCCGGCGCTCGACGCCGCTCGCGCAGCCCTGCGCGCCGCAGCGCGCGCGCTCGAGCCAGTTGCGGCGAGTGGCGAGACGTGCGCGACCGTCCTGCGTGGCGACGAGGCCGCCGTCACGACGCTTTGCGAGCGCGCCGAGCTAGCCGGCGTCGCCGGGGACGCGGGCTGGCGGCGCGAGTTGGGGCTGGCGCTGACGGCCCGTGCTTTCTCCGCAGCACGGGCGCCGATGAAGGCGGCGTTCGCGATGCGGCTGCTGCGCGTCGTCGCGGCGCGACGGCTCGATCCGGCCGCGCGGCCCGACACGGTTGCCTTCGTGCGACGGCTTCAGCGGGTCGACGGCAGCTTCGGGCACCTCCCGCCGCACACGGTGCTGGGCGGCGACCTCCGCCTCGCGTTCCACCTGCCCTGGACGGTCGCCGCCCTCCGAGCGCTGCACGACGCCCTTGCTCCAGCACCACTCATCAAGATCGCCCTAAGAAGCGAGCCAAGCATGAAGGAGTCATCGGGCAGTCCCTGAATATGACCTGCCCGTCGCTTGTCTTGGTGGATAGTAGGACCGTCGAGTGCGGTCCGTTTGCCGGCGCGGCGGTGCCACGATGGAGGGGGAAACGTCGTGCTCGGTACGACCGTCATCGCACCGCCCGCCCTGCGGGCCAGCAGCTACACGATCTACGTCGATCTCGCCGACGGCGACGGCTACACGCTGCTCGCCCACGGCTACACCGGCGCCTACGACCTCGTGCCGCACGCCGTCGCCGCCTACGTCCGCTCGCTCGACGTCCGGCCGCCGAAGCCGCTCTACGGCACCTGGACCGACGAGCCGGTGACCGGCCCCGTCACGCCGCCGAACGACGCGACGCTCGACACGCTGCGCCAGCGCGGTTACTTGACGACGGTGACCGCCGAGGAAGAGCGCGCGTTCTTCGACCGCGTCGTCGAATTGAAACACGCGCGCGAAGTCGGTTCGCCGTCGTACGTCATCATGCCGACGTACGACTGCAATCTGCGCTGCGGCTACTGCTTCCAGGACCACATGCGCTCCGACGCGTCGTACGCGCACCTGCTGCGCACGATGACGCCGTCGATGATCGACCGCGTGATCGCCGCACTTCCGGGGATCGAGGAACGGCACGGGATCGCTACGGACTCGGGAAAGAAGCGGCCGTTCCTGTTCTTCGGCGGCGAGCCGCTGCTGGCGCGCGCGCGTCCCGTGATCGAGCGTTTCATGGAACGGGCGCGCGCGGCCGGGCCGTCGTCCTTCGCCGCCGTCACGAACGCGACCGAACTGGACACCTACGCCGACCTGCTCGGACCGGACGGGATCGCGGTTCTGCAGATCACGCTCGACGGGCCGCGCGAGCGCCACGACGCGCGGCGCATCTACGCCGACGGCTCCGGCTCGTTCGACCGCATCGCGGCGAACATCGACTTGGCGCTCGCGCGTGGCGCGTTCGTCGACGTGCGGATGAACGTCGACCGCACGAATGCCGACGGCCTCGTCGCGCTCGCGCAATTCTTCGAAGCGCGCGGGTGGACCGGGCAGAACGGCTTCAGCGCCTACGCGGCGCCGGTCCACGCGACGAACCCGTCGATCGACCGCAAGACCTGCTTCAACGGGCACGAGCTGAACGAGGCGCTCGCGGCGATGCGCGCCGAGCACCCCGCGATGGCCGCGATTGCGACCGGCGACGACAGCCTGCGGACCCGCCTGCGCCGCGTGATGCGTGACGGCGCCGACCCGGTACCGATGATGATGAAGGCGAGCTTCTGCGGCGCGCACACCGGGATGTACGTCATCGACCCGTTCGGCGACGTCTACGCGTGCTGGGAGCGCACCGGCGACCGCAACGTGCGCATCGGCTGGATCGGCGAGGACGGCCGCGCCGAGTTCGTCGCCGACCGGCTCGAAAACTGGCGCTCGCGCACCGTCAGTTCGAACGACACCTGTCGCAAGTGCCGCTACGCGATGTACTGCGGCGGCGGCTGTGCCGTGCTCGCGGAGGACGTGCACGGCACGATGTTCGGCAACTACTGCGACGCCTTCGGGCGGCGTTTCCGCCTCGCCGTGCGCGACGCGTACGCGACGCGCAACGACGCGCTCCCCGGCGACGACCGCGTCCTCGAGCTGCGCGCGCTGTAGGACGCAGCCGTCGCGACAAGCCGTCTCGGCGCGCGGTCCGTCGCGGTGTGCCGAGCGACAGTCCCTTCGACGGACATCCGATCAGATAGGTGACCATGCCAAACAACGACGTCTCGATCCGGATCAATCTCGGCGACTGGGGCAACAGCCTCAAGGAGCTCGAGGCGCGGCTCGCGGCCGGCGATACCGCCGACTCGGCCGACGCACCCTACTACTGCGGCACCAACAGCTAGAAAGGATCTCCGACCATGCCGAACCTGGAAGCCGTCATCAAGCTGAATCCCAGCGAAGGTGGGATCGACATCACGCTCGAGGACCTCGAGCGCCGCATCCACCTCACGCCGCAAGACGCGCCGTACTACTGCGGCTCGAACAGCGGCGGCGGCTAGCCGACACGACCCGCCATCGCGGAGACGGCCGGCGCGTCGGCCGTCTCCGCCGTGCACCGCGTAGGAGAACGCACGTATGAACGTCACGATCGCGACCCTCGCCACGCCGGGCTTCGTCTTCTCGTCGCTCGCGGTCGCGCGCGCACTGCGCGCACGCGGGCACGCCGTCGCCTTCGTCACCGACGGCGCGTACGCGCCCGTTCTCGCGGAACACGGCTTTGCGCGCCTGCCGAACGGCGCCGACGACCTGTCGAGCTTCCAGCTCGACGGCTGGTTCGATCCGATGCGAATCGCCGCGCAGGTGAAGCACCTCGCCGGTGCGCTCGCGGCGTCGCGCCCCGACGTGATCCTCGCGTCGAATCTCGCGATGGGGCCGCTGCTCGTGCGCCGTCTCGTCACGGTTCCGGTCGCCGTGCTCGGCTCCGCCGTCTTCCTGTGGCCGGGACTGCGCGCGTCGGACGAATCCGGCGACGCCGCGCTCGAGGCCCGTCTCGCGTGGCGCTACGCGGATCAGATGCGCCACCTCACGCGCGCCGCGGAATTGCTCGGGATCGTGCTCGGCGAGGCGCCGTACGAGCGCAGCCCGCTCTTCGGCGACCGCTATCTCTTGCAGGGCGTGCCGGGCTTGCAGCGGCGGCGCGCGATGCTGCCGCGCGCGGCGCGCTTCGTCGGACCGTGCACGTTCGACGCCGTCGCCGCGCTCGCGGACGACGACGCAGCGTGGCTTGCCGCGCAGCGCGCGCATGGTCGCCGCATCGTCTATGCGCAGCTCGGGCCCGTGTTCGAGAAGCCGTCCGTGTGGGCCGCGTTCCGCCGCCGGCTCGCGCGCGGCGACATTGCCGCCGTCGTCTGCACCGAGCGCCACGACCGCCCGCTCGACGATGCGCCGCCGAACGCGCTCGTTCGCGTGCGCGTTCCGCAAGACGCCGTCCTTCCGCACGCCGACGCCGTGCTGTGCACCGGTCATCCGACCGCGGTTCTCGGTGCGCTTGCGCACGGCGTCCCACTCGTGATCGCGCCGTCCGGCAGCGGTTCCGAGGAACTTGCCGAGGCCTGCGTTCGCCGCGGTGCCGCACTCGACGTCATCGCCGCGCGGGACGGCGGCGAAGACGACGACGTGTTCCCGCGCGCGCTCGACCGGCTGCTGGACGACGCGTCGTTCGCGCGTGCCGCGGCCGAACTGCGCGACGAGCTGGCGGCGTTCGACGGTCCCGCAAACGTGTGCCGCGAGCTGGAAGAACTCGTCGCCGCGCAATCGTGCGTTCCGGCGGGAGGTGCGGCATGACGGAATTCGGCAAGATGGTCGGCACGTTCCACGCGCGGCGCGGCGCCGCATGGGGCGGACGGTTGCAGCTCCTGCCCGACGGCGCACTCAACCCGCGCAGCCGGATCATCGCGCTGCCGGCGCTCGTCGCGGAACTCTACCCCGCGGTGCCCGAAGAGAAGCTCGCGCGCGCATCCTTCGCGCTGTGCGCGTTCAGCGACGCGATCGTCGCGTGCGACGACGTGATCGACTACGCGGCCGCCGATCCGGCGATCGCGCGCCGTATTCCCGGGATCGCCGTGATCTTCGCCGAGGCGTACCGCGGTTTCGCCGAGCTGTTCGGCGGCGAGCCGCGGTTCTGGGACGCGCTGCAGCGCTACGCGTGCGAGTACGTCGACGCCCTCGACGCCGAGGCGCGGATCGCGCGCGACGGCGAGGCCTGGACGGCGTGCACGCCCGAGGCGTGCCTGGCGATCGTGCGCGGGAAGAACGGCCTCGTGCGCCTGGTCGACGCCGCGGTCGCCGCGCTTTCCGGTTGTCCGCAGATTCCCGGCGCCGACGCGATCTTGCTCGAGTGGTTCGCCGGCGAGCAGATGCTGGACGACCTCAACGACTGGCGCGAGGACGTGCGGGACCGCAACGTCTCGGTGCTGCTACGCAACACGTGCGAGGTACGGCCTGACCCGCGCGAGACCGAGGCAATCGGCCTGCGCATGTATCGCGAAGGCCACGTCGACCGCGTCCTCGCGCTCGCCGGCGAGCTGGCGCGCGGTGCGCAAGCGATCGCGGAGGCCGCCGGCGGCTCGCGGCTCGTCGCGCTGATCGCCGAGCGCCGCACGCGGCTCGTGCAGCGCCGCGAGCAGATCGCGACGGCGCTCGCGTCGCTTGCGCAGTGCTGACCGCGCTCGCCGCGCCGGTCGCGCACGCGCTCGACCGCGCGGTCCGCTACGTCGTCGAGGCGCAGAGCCCGGACGGCGCCTGGCGCGACTTCGAACTCGACCGCACGCAGTCCGACGCGTGGGTGACCGCGTACGTCGGTCTCGGCCTCCTCGCCGCCGTGCCGTTCGCCGGCCGCAGTCTCCTCCGTTCCGACACGCTGCGAGGGGGGGGGGCGCGCGCGCTCGACGCCGCGCGCGCGTGGCTGACCACGGCGTGCGACGGCCGCGACGGCTGGGGCTTCAACGGCCATGCGCCGGTCGATGCCGACTCGACCGCCTTCGGCACCGCGTTCCTCGCCGCGACCGGCGGCGCGCCGCCGGCGGTGTACGACACGCTGCGCCGCCACCGCCACGACGACGGCGGGTACTCGTGCTACGAGCACTTCTCGGACGTCTCGACGTGGGCGATCAGCCACGCCGACGTCTCGGCAATGGCGCTGCGCGCATTGCTCAGCGAGCCTGAACGCGACGGCGAAAGCGTCGAGACGTGCGCGGAGTACCTGCTCGCGAACCAGCGCGACGACGGCTCGTGGCCGTCCTACTGGTACGCGACGCGCCTGTACTCGGTCGCGTGCGTCCTCGGCGCGCTTGCGGAGTGCGATCCGTCGTTGCTCGACCGCTGCCGCGTCGGCGACGCGGTCCGCTTCGCGCTGCGTGACGTGCACCGCGACGACGCGTTCGCTCTGTCGTTCGCATTGGAGGTCGTTGCGCGTTTCGGCGAACCGGCCGATGCCGCGCCGCTCGTCGACGCGTTGCTCGCGCTGCAGCGGATCGACGGCCGCTTCACCGCTGCCGCGCCGTTCATGCAGCCCGACCCATGGAACTATCCGCCGGGCGACCCGCAAGCCGCGATCCTCGACCCGTACGGCCTGTTCACGACGGCGACCGCGCTTCGCGCGCTCTCCGTTGCGGAGGCCGTCCGTGCCTGACGCCGCGGAACTCGCGCTGCTGCGCCTCGCGCGCCGCGCCGAGAACGACCACGCGCTCCTGCAAGGCGGCTGGCCGGCGGCGGTCCAAGTCGCGGCGACGCCGGCCGACCCCGACAATGCGATCCTCACGTACGCGTTCGCGACCGCATTTCCACCGATCGACGACGCGGCGCTGCGGCGCATCGCGCTCGCCGTTCGCTTGGCGGCCGACGTCGTTCGCCTTCCACCGACGGCCGCGCTCGCCGCGCAACTCGAGCAGCACGCGATCCTCGCCGACCTTTTCCCCGGCGACGCGCGCATCTGGACCGCCGTGCGCGCGATCGCGGCGCGCGCCGCGTGGGCGAGAACCGAGGAAGAACGCTATCGTTCCGGCGCGCGCGACGTCGCCGACCTCGACGACGCGGACGCAGCCGCGCACGCCCGCGCCGCCGCGGTGCTGCCGCGCTTCGCGGCGGCCGTGCTGGCGCTGTTCACCGGCGCGGACGACGTTCGCATGCGCCTGGACGCGGCGATCGACGCCGTCGCCGATGCCGCCGCGCGCATCGACGCGGTCGTCGCCTGGCGCGCCGACGTTGCGCAGAACCGCGCGACCTTCGTCACTGCCCGCCTCGCGCGCACCGATCCCGACGCGTACCGCGACGCGCGCGCCGGCATCCTGACCCCTCTCGCGATCCCGCTCTATGCCGACGGCATCGCGACCGGCGTGATCGACACCGCTCTCGCCGGCCTGATCTCCGTGCGCGAGACTCTGCCTGCGCCGGTCATCGCCGGGTGGCGTATGCCGTCCGCACTGCTTGCGCAGGCGACGCGCCTGCGCGGGCTGCTCGACGAAGCCGCGCCTACGCGCGCTCGCGCTGGACGCGGGGTGGGGTGAGCTGCAGGCGCTGCAGCATCGCGGGCGTGGGGAGCTTGATGTCGCGGGCGAGCTTGAGCCAGGCGAGGACTTTGATCGTCCACCAGGTGGCGTCGAACTCGAACCAGCGCAGGCCGTGGCGCGCGCTGAACGGGAAGGCGTGGTGGTTGTTGTGCCAGCCTTCGCCCCAGGCGAGGAGCGCGACCCACCAGTTGTTCGTCGACTTGTCGCCGGTGCGGAAGCTCTGGTAGCCGCTGAAGTGCGCGGCGCTGTTGACCAGCCACGTGATGTGGTAGGTCACGACGATTCGCACGAACAGGCCCCAGATCAGCCACGACCAGCCGCCGACCGCGAGCAGCACGATCCCGAGCGCGACCGTCCACCAGATGTTGCTCTTCTCGAGGAAGACGTAGAAGCGGTCCTGCGCGAGGTCGGGCGCGAGGCGGCGCTGCTCGTCGTGCGTGAGCATCGCCTCGTTGCGCTTATAGAGCCACTCCATGTGGCTCCACAGCAGACCCCGGTGAATGTCGTGCGGGTCGCCCTCGGTGTCGGTGTGGGCGTGGTGCGCGCGGTGCGTCGAGACCCAGTCGATGGGATCACCTTGCAGCGCCAGAACGCCGAGGATCGCGGCGAGCCACTCGATCGGCTTCCACACCTTCAGGCTGCGGTGCGTGAGCAGGCGGTGGTAGCCGAGACAAATCCCCCACGCGCCCGTCGCGTAGTAGAGCACGACGAGGACGATCAGCGCGCTCCAGTGGAAGGTGCCCGGAATCAGCGCGCAGAGCGCGCCGAGGTGCACCACGGAGAGGCCGACGAGATTCACCCAAGCGGGGGTACGCCGCTTTTTGGCCGCGATCTGCATGACGACGGAAGGTGCGCCCTAGGCCGGCCGGTTCCTGGTCGGCCCGGGGCGCCGTTCGTTAAGGATTGAGCTTGGCGTCCAGGGTGATCTCGACGGCCCGCAGGGCGCGGCTGATGGGGCAGTTCTCCTTCGCCCCGGCGGCCAGCGCCGCGAAGTCCTCGGCGCTCACGCCGGAGGCGGTGACGGTCGTCACCAGCTCGATGCGGGGGATGTCGAACCCCGCGCCCTCGCGGTGCAGGTGGACCTTCGCGGTCGTGTCGACCGTGGTCGGCGGGTGCCCGGCGCGCGTCATCGCGGCGCTGAGGGCCATCGAGAAGCACGCCGCGTGCGAGGCGGCGAGCAGCTCCTCCGGGTTCGTTCCCGGCTCGTTGCTGAAGCGCGTCCCGAACGAATAACCGGCGGTGACGAGCCGGCTCTCGGTCGTGATCGTCCCCTTGCCCTTGGCGACGTCGCCGTCCCAGTGGACGGTGGCGGTACGTTGAATATCTTCAGGCGTCTGCATGGTGCCCAGGAGCGCGCGCGGCGGCCGGCGGTTGCGGCGCAACCGTGCGCGCTCGGGGACGGTAGCGGGGAGCGGTGATCGACGTTCATACGCACCTCCACCCGCCGCGCCTGACCGCGGCGATCCGCCGCTGGTTCGCCGAGCACAGCTCATGGGTGCTCCGGCATCCGACCGAACCGCGCGAGGTCGCGCGGCTGCTGCGCGAAGCCGGCGTGACGCGATTCGCCTTCTGCTCGTACGCGCACAAGCCGGGAATCGCTCGCGAGCTGAACGGCTGGCTCACCGCGACGGCGCGCGACCTCGGCGACGGCGCGTTTCCGCTCGCGACGGTGCACGCCGACGACCCCGATCCGGCCGGCGACCTGCGCGACGCGCTGCGCGCGGGCTGCATCGGGCTGAAGGTGCACGAGGACGTGCAGCGCTTCGGCCTCGACGATCCGCGGCTCGACGGCGCGCTCGGTGCGCTCGCCGCGCACGGCGTGTTCGTGCTCGCGCACGTCGGGCACATCCCGTGGTCCGACGACACGAACGACGGTCCGGGCCGCATGACGCGCGTGCTCGAACGCCACCCGGGCCTGCGCATCGTCGTCGCGCACTTCGGCGCGCCGGACCACCTGCGCTACCTCGACCTCACCGCGCGCGAGCCACGGCTCTTCCTCGACACGACGATGGCGTTCGCGCCGGAGTCGCCGATGCGTATCGAGATCGCGCGCGCCGACGTCGAACGTGGCGCGCGCCAGATCGTCCTCGGCACCGACTGGCCGAACATCCCGTACGCGTACGACGGCGACCTGCGCGGTCTGCGCGCACTCGGCCTCGACGACGCGACCGTCCGTGCGATCACCAACGAGAACGCGCGCCGGCTGAGCCCGGCGTTCGCTTAGCGACCGCGACACCCGCCCTTCGACAAGCTCAGGATGACGGGGGAAGCTCAGGATGACGGGGAGCGCGTGTCGCGGCGCATGGCGCAGAACGAGGCGACCATGGCGGGGTCGAACTGCGTGCCGCTGCAGCGCTCCAGCTCGCGCAGCGCGTCGGCTTCGCTGATCGCGCGGTGGTACGGGCGGTCGAGCGTCATCGCGGAGTACGCGTCGATCACGCTGACCGCGCGCGCGAGCGGGTCGACCATCTCGCCCGGAACGCCGTTCGGGTAGCCGCGGCCGTCCCAGCGCTCGTGGTGCTCACCGACGATCCGCGCGACATCGGCGAAACCAGCGTACCCGGCGAGGATCGTGCGGCCGTACTCGGCGTGGCGCTGCATGGTGCGGTACTCGTGCGCTTCGAGCCGTGCCGGCTTCAGCAGAATCGACTCGGGGACGAGCAGCTTTCCGATGTCGTGCAGCAGCGCCGCGCGCACGAACGTCTCGTGCGCCTCGCCGCTCAGCTCGAGCCGCGGCGCCCAGGCGTGCGCGACGTGGTTGACGTGCAAGAGGTGCATGCGCGTGTACGGGTCGCGCACGAGCGCCGTCTCGACGAGCGGGTCGACCTCGCCGAAGTCGCCGAAGCGCACCAGCGGCGCGGCGTCCTCGCCGATCGCGGCGCCGCCGCGTTCGAGGCTGAGGCGCAGCCGCATGTCGGCGAGCGCGAGCAGGTCGGGCCGCACGCGGCCCTCTTCGGGCGCGGTGACCCAGCCGAGGTTGACCGAGATCGGGATGATGTCGTCGTTGCCGCGGAAGGCGAGGTCGGCGGTGCGGAAACCCGCGTCGGCGACGAGCTTCGCGATCCCCTCGCGGTCCTCGCGCGTCGCGACGATCACGAAGTCGTCGCCGCCGAAGCGGCCGACGAGCGTGTCGGCGTCGGCGAGCGATGCGAGCCGTTCGGCCAGCGCGTCGAGGACGCGGTCGCCGACGCGCGTTCCGTACACGTCGTTGATCCGGCCGAAGTTCGTGATGTCGAGCAGCAGAATGCCCAGGCACGCGCCGTCGAGCGAGGCGAGACGTTCGTCGATTCCGCGCAGCACGGTCGAATGATTCGCGAGCCCCGTCAGCGGGTCGACTTCCGCAACGCGCTGCAGCCGCGCGAACAGCCGCTGGTTGCGGACCGCGATCGCCAAGTAGCGGCCGATCGCCTCCATCAGCGCGACGTCGGTCTCGTCGTACGCGTTCTCGTTCGGGCTCTGCACCGAGAGGACGCCCAGCCGGTCACCGCCGGCCTGCAGCGCGACGTAGATCGCCGAGACCGTGTCGTCGGTCCACGGCTGCGCCGTGTTCAGCGGCTGGCGGCGCAGCGACGACCAGTCGGCGGCGGTGCGGAAGAGCTGCGAGCGGCCGGTGCGCAGCGTTTCCCACGAGCGGCCGCCGCGCTCGATGACGATCTGCGGATCGGGACGAACGACGCCGTGGTCGTTGACGTATTCGACGCGCAGCGCGGCGCCGCTGCGCAGCGCCACGTAGCAGACGCTGACGTCGATCAGGCGGGTGAGAAGCTCGCACAACGACGCGAACGTCTCGCGCGGCGTGCGGTCCGCGGCGAGCAGCGTCGCGACCTCGCCGATCAGTACGCGTCCGCGCTGATCGACGCCGGAAGGCGAGCCGGGTCCGACGATCACGTCACGCGCTCACTCCGTTGTCGCTTGGGACGTGGAGGTTCCCGGCCCCCTACCGGGGGCCCTACTCGCTCGTTCTCGTTTTGGCTCGAATTTAACCCGCTGCGCCGGGGACGTGACTGGCGACGCCGCGCAGCCGGAAGGCGACCCCGATCATGGCGATCCCGGCCAGGATCGCGTACACGCTGATCGTCCACACGATCGCAAGTATGCCGACGGCCGGTTCGAAGAAGACGACGATCCCGGCGACGACCGAGAGGACCCCGAACAGGACCCACAGCCATTCGTTCTGGATCACCGCGCGGAGCCGGACGGCGGTCGCGATCTCGAGCACCCCGGTCACGACCGCCCATGCGCCGAACAGCAGCGCCAGCCACAGGATGGTGATCCCCGGATAGAAGAACGTGATCAAGCCGACGATCACGCCGAGGATGCCCGAGGCGAGGAGCCACCCCCAGTTCTGGTCGGCGTGATTCATCCGAACCGCCGCGGCGATCGCGACGATCCCGTCGACGAGCGCGTAGGCCCCGAACACGATCGCGACCGCGAAGATCGCCGACCCCGGGTAGATCGGCATCAGAATCCCCAGCGCGAGAGCGAGGATACCGCGGATCAGGAGCAGCCACCAGTGGGCAGTGAGCCGTGCCAGCATCGTAAATCGTGCCTCCTTATTCGGTCAGCATTCGGTCAGCGCGATCGTACTACGGGAAGACCCTGGTCGTCCATGGCCGTGCCCACCAGGAGCTTCAGAAAGAAGCCGTAGGAGGCCACGCCGCCCTTCACGCCGTTCGTCCGCAGGAACCGGTCGTAGAAGCGCCACTGGAAGGCGAAGATCTGCGGCTTGTAGTGCCGCAGGAAGCGCTCGCGCGCGGCTTCGAAGTCGGCCACGACGCGCGGGTCGAGGTGCAGCCGGCGCCGTTCGGACTCGGGCAGCTCATCGTAGGTCCAGAACGCCCCGGAGTAGCGGATCAGCGGGTCGCCGGAGCGCAGGCAGGCCAGCGTGCCGATGTAGTTCGCGTCGCCCTCGTCGGTGAAGCCGCCGACGTGCGCCCACTCGTGCGCGAGCGCGCGCGGCACCTCGAACGGCAGAAACGACGAATTCAGCATCGTCTCGAACGAGAGCGGCGAGTACTGCCCGCCGATCCCCGCCGCCTCGTAGTACGGCTCCAAAAGCGTCGTCTTGGGGTCGGCGACCGCGACCTCCCACGTGTCGCCGAGCCGACCAATGACCGGTTCGTACGCCGCGCGCAGCTTCTCGCGGTCGAGCGTCTCGGCATGCGCCGCGGCGACGTTCGCGTTCAGCGTGTCGACGATCTTCTCGCTGAACGCCGCGACGGCGGCGTCGGTCACGCGCGCCTCGCTGTAGTCGACGCGCGCGGAAACCGTTTCGCGCCGGTAGTTCAGCCCCCACAGCACTTCGAACAGGATCACGCCGAGCGCGACGAAGCCCGCGGTGTGCGCTATCAGCGCGAGAAACGCGATGCGTTTGCGCCCGCGCGGTGCGCTGCGCAGCGCGCGCACCCACCACACGATCAGCGCGACGATCACGACGCCCGCTTCGAGGTCGCCGACCGCGAACGGGACGCGGTTCGTCAGCGGGACGAACGCCTCGTTGAGCGACGCGAAGATGCCGTTCGCATAGCCGTCTTCGACCCAGCCGGCCGGCAGCGGGCCGGCGGCGAGCAGCCACGCGAGCGCCGCGGCGAGCACGTCGAGCACGAGCGCGCGCCACGGGTTCGCCGGCGGCAGGCGGCGCGGTACGCGGCTCACGGGAAGAGGTAGGTCGCGAAGGCGCCGACGCGCGTGAAGCCGACCCGTTCGTAGAGCGCGATCGCCGGTTCGTTGAAGCCGTTGACGTAGAGCGACAGCGTGGACTCCGTTGCGAAGAGGCGCCGTGCGATCCCGGCGAGGGCGAGGGTGGCGTAGGCGTTCCCTCGTTGTTCGGGCGGGGTCCAGACGCCTTGCAGCTGCGCCGTCGCCTCGGTGCGCGGGCCGACGTTGAGCTGAAAGCGCAACGCGCCGTCGGCGATCCAGACCCACCACACGCCGCTCGCGACCGCGCGGCGAACGCCGGCCGCGTACGCGGCGCGGTTCGTGCGCGGGTCGTAGCCCAGCTCGCCCAGGATCATCTGCGCGCTGTGCTCGACGACGAGCGGGACGTCGGCGTCGACCGCGCGCCGCACGCCGACGTCGGGACCGACCTCGCGCAGCGCCTGCGGCGTGAGCGCGTAGACCGGCTGGACCTCGCGCACGATCACCGGCTGCGGGTGCCAGCCGCGCACCCGTTCCCAGAGCCCGTCGACGACCGGCTTCGGCCCGACGAAGCTGCGCAGCCCGCGGTGCTTGCGCGTCTCGACCGCGAACGCGTCGACCGCGCTCTCCTCGTCGGCCGCGAGGACGAGCTGCGTGCCGTAGTAGGCCAGGCCGTTGACGCGCCCGCGGAAGTCGCGGCTGAGCACCAGCTCGTCGGGCGCGCCGGGGCCGTGGCCGCCCTCGAGCACCCATTGGAGGAACACGTTGTCGTACGGCCGGCGCGCGGCGTAACGGATCGCGTCGCGGCGCGTCGCGCGGGTGACGGGTTCGAGCAGAGGCGTTCCGGTCTGGGTGGCTAGGTCAGTGGGCGGACGAAGGTCGGCGTCGTCGTCGGCGCCTTGCTCCCGCCCTCCGGTTCGACGGAGAGCGCCACGGCCCCGACCCGGGTCGCGTCGGCCGGGAGCGCGACGACCGCGACCCCGTCGGCGTTGGGGAGGAACGTCACGCTGGGCACGGGGTTCTTTTGGCCCTTGGGGATCGTCCAGGCCTGGTAGACGCGGCCGCGCGGGAGCGGCGGCAGCTTCGTGAAGGTGAAATACAGCCGGTCGCGCCGCAGGATGACCGTCCCCGCCGCGACGTCGTAGCGCTTCGCGTCGGGCGCGAGGAGGTCGGTCAGGGTGCGGCGGTCTTGTGCCGCGACGCGGTCGTTTTGCGCGAGCTGCGTCGCCAGGGTCGCGTTGCGGCGCTGGGCGGTGGCGAGGTCCCCGCGCAGCGTCACGTCCTGCGCGACGGTGACGACCGAGAAGACGACCGCCGCCGCGGCCGCGAGCCCCGTTCCCCACCACCAGGCGGCGTAGGTTGCGGCAGGGCGCGTGCGCGCCGTCGTGCCGGCCGCCACGTCGGCGCGCACGCGCGCCATCAGCCGTTCTTTCATGCGCGCGGAGCGCGTCGAGTCGACCGGTTCTTCGGCGGTCTGCGCGACGACGTCGGCCGCCGCGCGCAAATCGAGGTACTCGCGCATCGCCTCGTCGTCGTTGGCGATGAACGCCGCGATCAGTGCGGCCTCCTCGCGCGGCAGCACGCCGAGCGCGTAGAGCGCGACGGAGTCGAGCAGCTTCTCGCGGTCGCCGTTCACTGCGACACCCGCTCTCCGAGCGATGCGCGCAGCCGGCGCAAACCGTTGCGGATGCGCGTCTTGACCGTGCCGAGCGGCGTGTCGGTGCGCCGCGCCAGCTCCTGGTGCGTCACGCCGCCGAAGAAGCCGAGTTCGATCAGCCCGCGCTGCTCGGCGGGAAGCGTCGCGAGCGCGTCGCGCACGCGCTGCGCGTCCAGCCGCGCGAACACGTCGTCGTCGAGCGCACCGTCGAGCGGAAGTTCGGCGGGAATCTCGGTCTCGGGATGAACGGCCTTCGAGCGCAGGACGTCGAGCGCGCGGTTGCGCGCGACGCGCGAGACCCACGCGACGAACGAGCCGCCGCGAAAGGCGTCGGGCGCGGTCCAGATCTTCATGAACACCGTCTGCGTCAGGTCCTCGGCGCTGGCCGGATCGCCCAGCATTCGCAGGCCGATCCCGAAGACGAGCCGGTGGTAGCCGTCGTAGAGTGCTTCAAACGCCGCGGCGTCGCGCGCGCGAACCCGCTCCATCAGGCGGACCCCGGGATCCATCGAACTGGCCTTCGCTCCGTCGTTGCACTCACCTCGCCGGGGTAACGACGCCGCCTGCCGAACGGATGGCGCCTCCCCGCACAGCGAATGTGAAGATCGCATGAAGAACCGCAAGCTGCTCTCGAGGCGCGTCCGCTGAACGAAGTCGCGCACGGCGTCGGCGCGTTCGTGGCCCTGCTCGGCGCCGCGGTCATCGTCGCGATCCTGGCCGAGCGCGTGCGCGTCCCGGCGCCGGTCGCGCTCGTCGCCGCCGGCGCGTTCTTCACCATCCCGCCGCCGTTCGCGTTCGGTGACACGCTGCTGTTCGTGTTCCTGCCGCCGCTCATCTTCGAGGCCGCCTGGAATCTCGACGCGGCGGCGCTGCGGCGCGGGGCCGGCCGCATCGCGCTGCTCGCCGTTCCCGGCACGCTCGTGACGGCGGCGATCGTCGCGGGCGTGCTGGTGCTGACGCACGTTTTTCCGCTCGACGCGGCGGTGCTGTTCGGCGCGATCGTCGCGGCGACCGATCCCGTCGCCGTCGTCGCCGCGTTCCGCCGCGTGCACGTTCCCGACGACGTGCGCACGCTGGTCGAAGCGGAGTCGCTGAGCAACGACGGAATCGCGCTCGTGCTGTTCGCGTTCGCAGTCGCGCTCGCGAGCGGTGCCCCGCCGGCCTCGCCGTGGACCGACGTCGCGCTCGGCGCGTTCGAGGTTGCCGGCGGCGCCGTGGTGGGTGCGATCTTCGGCGCGATCTGTGCGGCGGTGCTGCGCGCGACGGCGGCGTGGGAGCACGAGATCACCGTGACGATCGTGCTCGCGTACGGCGCGTATCTCGGCGCGACCGCGCTGCACCTGTCCGGCATTTTCGCGACCGCTGCCGGTGCGATCGCGCTGCGCGCGGCGCTCGCGCGCACGCCGGGCGTGCTCAGCAACGCGCTCGACGTCGACCGCGCGTGGAGTGCGCTCGCGTTCGTCGCGAACGCCGTCGTCTTCATCGCGACGGGACTGCTGATTCGGCCCGACCGCATCGTGCACGAGCCCGCGCTCGTCTTCGCTGCCATTGCCGCGGTGACGCTCGCGCGCGTTCTTCTGTCGCTGGTGGCGACGCGCGACCGCGCCGACCGGATCACGGTCTTTCTCGCGGGGATGCGCGGCGCGCTTCCACTCGCGCTGGCGCTCTCGCTGCCGGAGGCGCTTCCGTACCGGCCGCAAATCATCGACGCGACGTTCGCGGTGGTGCTGGTGACGATTGTCGTGCAGGGCGCACCGCTCGAAGTCGTCCTCGCCCGGCTGTACGGGGGACGAGCGGCGACGAGCTAGCTGTGTTTCGCCTGGGTCTCCGATCCAGGATGATCCCAGCGGCGGCCGGCATCATCACAGGGTGGAGCAAGGTTCGGAACGGGTCGCCGTCATCGATGACGAGGCGGGGATTCGTGAGATGTTGGAAGTCGGGCTGACCCAGGAAGGCTTCGCCGTCCGCACCGCCGTCGACGGCGCCGACGGGCTGACGCTCGTGCGCGACTGGAAGCCGCAGTGCATCGTGCTGGACGTGATGATGCCGCGGATCGACGGTTTGGCGCTGATCCCGCTGCTGCGCCGGCTGACCGAAGTGCCGATCGTGATGCTGACCGCGCGCGGCGACGTGCGCGACCGCATCGACGGCTTGCGCGCCGGCGCCGACGACTATCTTCCCAAGCCGTTCGAACTGGGTGAACTGGCCGCGCGCATTCACACGGCGCTGCGCCGACCGATGCTGCGCCGCGTCGAGTACCTGACCTTCGCCGACCTCGAGATCGACCTGGAAGCGCGCTTCGTGCGCCGCGGCGGCCGGCGGCTCGCGCTCTCGACGCGCGAGTTCGATTTGCTCGCAACGCTCGCGCGCCGGCCGAACCGCGTCTTCACCCGCGAGGAACTGCTCGACCTCGTGTGGGGCGTCGACCGCGACGTCTCGCCGAACACGGTCGAAACCTACATCTCGTACATCCGCGGCAAGGTCGATGCGGCCGGCGCGGCGCGGCTGATCCACACCATCCGAGGCGTCGGGTACTCGCTGCGCGAGGCCTGATGCGGGCATTCTCGCTCTCACTGCGCGCGCGGCTCACCCTCTCGTACGCGTCGCTCTTCGCGCTGCTGCTGATGGTTGCTGCAGTCCTCGTGACGCGGCTGGCGTTCGATACGCTCGCGCACACGACGCTCGACGCGGTCGAGGTCAGCGCGCGCGTCGCGGAGACGATCGTCGCGGCGCACCCGCACCTGCAGCCGAGCGAGATCGAGAAGCTGATCCGCCAGCGCGCGTCGCGCGACGGCGTCATCATCATCATCCCGCCGCCCGGCAAGTTCGGCTTCGTGGTCGGAACGCGGCACTTCATCACCACCGCCGCTCCCTGGCATCCGCCGGAAGTGTTCTCCCCGGAACCGTTTCCGCCGCTGACGGGCGGGGCCACGCTTTCGGCCGCCGGACCGGTGATGCTCAATCCCGCACAGGGGCAGGTTTCGGCTGCGGTCGCCGACCCGAAGGGGCGCGGCCCCGCGCTGGCAGTGCGCGACGGAAACTTCGCCTACACCGTGCAGAGCGGCGACGGTTCCACCGTGACCAAGGCCGTGTCGACCGCGCCGGGACCACCGCCCGACCACCGGCGCGGTGGTTTCGAGAACTTGAGCATCGGCTCGCTGCTGGGCCTCGGGCTGCGGCCGCACTTCGTGCGGATCGGCAGCGGTCCCCAGGCGGTCGTGATCGCGCCCGACTACGCGCGCCTCCAGCCGGCGATCCGCTCCTACTTGATGCTACTCGCCGCGAGCTTGGTGGTCGCGCTCGTCATCGCGTGGTTCCTGGGGCGCTGGTTTTCCGGTCTTGCGATCCGCCCGCTGCTGACGGTCACCGACGAGCTGCGCCGCTTCGCCAGCGGCGACTTCACGCCGCGCCCCGTGCGCACCAAGGACCGCGACGAGCTGGGCTCGCTGATCGCCGCCTACAACGGCGCCACGGCGAAGGTCGCCGAGGCGTTCGCCGAGCGGCGCAACGTCGAAGAGCACATGCGCCGCTTCGTCGCCGACGCAGGACACGAGTTGCGCACGCCGCTCACGGTCATCGACGGCTATCTGCAGATTCTGCGCAAGGCGCGGACCGAAGACCCCGGCGTGCGCGAGCGTGCGCTCTCGACGCTCCAAGCGCAGACCGCACGGATGCGCGCGCTGGTCGAACGGCTGATCGTCCTCGCGCGGCTCGAACGTCCCGAACCGTCGGAGAGCACGACCGTCGACGTGGCGGAGATCGCCGCCGACGCGGTCGCCGGCGTGACGTCGGCGCGCGGCGGCGAAGTCGTGCTTCAAACGAGCGGTTCGCCGACGGTCGTCGCCGACGCGGCCGACCTGCACGAAGCGATCGGCAACCTCGTCGACAACGCCGTGAAGTACGGCAACGGCAGCACGGTCGTCGTGTCGGTTGCCGCCGACGGCCGCGACGTCGTCGTGCGCGTCACCGACGGCGGCCCGGGAATCCCGCCGGCCGAGCGCGAGCGTGTCTTCGAGCGCTTCTTCCGCGGCGAAGACCGCGGCGACATCGACGGCTCCGGCCTGGGCCTGGCGATCGTGCAGCACGCCGTGGCGCGCTGCGGCGGCCGAGTCGTCCTCGAATCAGCCGACCCCGGCCGCACGACCTTCGCGCTGCACGTCCCGGCGTCGCGCTCGCGCATGCGAGACGCAACGCCACTGAACGTCTGACCGACTAGGGGTGCGCCGCCGCGACGGCGTTCGCGACGTTCAGCCGTCCCGCGCCGCCGCGCGTGCTCGACACGCCGATATTGTCGGCGGTATTCCGGAGGATCGTGGTGACTTGCGGGGGCGTGAGCGAGCGCGCACCGCCGTGGTATGCTTCCATCAGCGCGATCGCGCCGGAGACTTGTGGCGTCGCCTGCGACGTGCCGTTGAAGAGCGCGCGGCAGACGCCGCCGTTGTTCGAGCACTTGCCGTTGGCGGGGAGGTCCGGGTTCGTCGTCGAGTAGCCCTCGATCCAATGCAGCACGTCGTTGGCGTCACCCGAGCCGTGCGCGTCGCCTCCCGGCGCGAGGAGTGTCGGTCCCGAGTTCGAGTACGACGCGACATTCTCACTGGAAATCGCGCTGTACGACGCTCCGACGTTGTCATCGACCGCGGCCGATGCGCCGACGGCGACGACACCGCTGTACGCTGCGGGGTAGTCGAGCTGCTGGCCGTCACTGCCGGGAAACTCGTTGCCGGCAGCAGCGACGACCGTCACGTTGTCGGCGATCGCCGTCGCAATCGCATTCTGCTCAGCGGGATCGGCGTTTTGGCTCTGCGGGGAGCCCAGGCTGAGGTTGATCACGGACGCACCGCGATTGACTGCGTCGGTGATCGCGAGCGCTTCGTCGGCCGTGCTTGCCTGCGGGCACGGGTTCGTCGCCGAAGCCGGCGGGAAGATTTTGTACACGAGCAGGTGCGTGGAGTAGCCGACGCCGGCAAAGCCGTAGAGGTTGTTCGGCAGCGCGGCCGCGAGGCCGGCAACGTTCGTTCCGTGACCGTCGCCGTCATGCGACGCGGTAAGTCCGGTCGTGGTCGTCCCGTTCAGGATGCTCGCGGAATAGTCGACTTTCGGTACGAGATCGATGTTCGTCTCGTCGACGCCGGTGTCGATCACCGCGATGGTCACTGCCGTCGATCCGGTCGTCGTCGCCCACGCGGCCGGATTCGTCGAGGTGATGTAGAGGTACCACTGGTCGACGTTGTCGGAGTACTGATCGTTCACCGCGTCGGTGCCGGCCGGAGGAACCGACGCTGCCGCGCGATAGTGGAGCGGCGCGACGTCCACGACGTCCGGGTTCGTACGCAGCGTGCTCGCCGCCTTGGCGAAGTCGGCACCGGCAGGAAGCGTCAGGATGCGTCGCGCGTTGCCGACTTGCACGCCCAAGTCGACGGCCCGCGTCGCCGCAACGCTGCGGTCGATGCTCGACGTTGCGCGCGACGCAGCGCTCGGCCGGTACGTCACGTACAGCTGATTCGGAACCGTTCCGCCGGCTTCGGCGCGCGGCGCCAAGCGCGCGCCGTTCGCCCCGCGCGCGTAGGCGGCGGTGCAAGACGATGGCGTCGGGCTCGGTGTCGGCGTGACCGGTACGCTACCGCCGCCGCTCGTTCCGCCGCCGCCGCAAGCGGCCAATAGTGCGACAGCTACGAATGAGGCGAGCGTGCGCTTGCGAATGACGGCGTGCATCGTAGGCATGGGTGTACACGCAACGTCTGAGAAGTCGCTGAAGTGCCCATTCGCTCCGTGAGCGTGGACACGGACCGTCAGTGGTGGTTCGAGCGAGCAGGCTCAACGAGTGCTGCGAACTGTTCCAAGGTCGTGTCGCGGTCGACGCGGCGGCGCGGCCACTGTGTCGGATCGACACCAGGCGAGACCTCGCCTGGAATCTCCGTCACTGCGGCTTCAAATCCGTCGCGGCGGATGAGCGCGCGCGTCGTCGCGTCGTAGCGTCCCGATGCGTAGGCGTAGGTGCGTGGGCGTGCGCCGGCGTGTTGCTGCACGCGATCGAGGCAGTGTTCGATTTGGTACCGTTGCTGCGCTTCGTCGAGTGTTGACAGGTCGACGTGCTCGTGGCCATGGCAGCCGATTTCGTTGCCGGCGGCGCGCAGCGCGCGCAGGTCGCGCCACGTCATGTGGAACGGGCCGTCGATCGTCGAGCTGTTCACGTAGAAGGTCGCGTGCATTCCGCGGCGTTCGAGCATCGGGAAGATGACGTCGTAGCCGTCGATGCGCCCGTCGTCGAACGTCAGCACGACGCCGTCGAGGTGCTCGCCGCGCGCGATCCGCTGCGCCGCGTCGTCGGCGGTGTAGACGCGCAGGCGTTCGCGCGAAATCAGGTCGAGCTGCGCGGAGAACGACGCAGGCGCGACGGTCAGCTGCAGGCCGACGGGGTTCTTCGGCACGTCGGGCGCGACGCGATGGTACATGAGCACGACGAGTGCGGCGAGGATCGGTGTCACGGCGTCCCCGGTTCGACGAGTCCCACCCCTTTGAACTGCAAGGTCCCGGCGGCGTGGACCGGCGGACCG
>JAFAMK010000427.1 GCA_019233415.1 Vulcanimicrobiota bacterium | reverse complement strand
CGCGGAATCCGGTCACTTCCACCAACAGCCGCTCGTCGCGCGCGAGCGCCGAGGCGCGCGTCGCGATCGTCAGCGCGCGGCGCGGAACCGCGAGGGGTAGCCACGCGCGCGCCCGAGAGAGCAGCGCGCGCGCCGCGTCGTCGCGGCGCGCCTGCGCCAGGTAGAGCTCCGCACTGCGCGCGAAGCCGCGCTCGGCCTCGGCGAACGTGCCGAGATCGCGCGCCGCCGACGCGCGACGCTCTTCGAGCACGGCGACGCGCGCGTGCCCGCGCGGCAGGATCTCCAATGCGCGCTGCAGCGCACCGCGCGCAGCGACCGGATCGCGCCGCTGCGACGCGGCGACCGCCTCCGCTTCGAGATACTCCGCCGCGCGCTCGTACGCGCCGGCCGCGACGAGGTGCTCGGCGATGCGCCGGCGCTGCTCGGGTGCCGAGCGCTCGAGATAGGCGGCGACGCGCGCGTGCACGGCGGGACGCGTGCTGAGCATCCGTTCCGCGTGCTCGCGGCACTGTGCGTCGACCGCGTACATGCGCACGCGCGCCGGCCCGTTCTCGACGCAGGCGGCGCCGAGTCCGACCAGCCGCTCCGCCAGCTCACGTGCGCGGCGTGTTGACCAGCCAAGCACACGAGCGAGCGTCGGCACGTTGATCGGCTCGCCGAGTGCGCACATGACGCACAAGACGTCGACCGCAGTCGCGTCGGGAACGCGCGAGACGTACGCGGCGTTCAGCGCCACGGCACGAACGCCGCACGTATCGAGGTATTCAGCTCTTCGCCCTCCCGCGGCGAGGTCGCGTCTTCGCGCCGTAACCGTACGCGAAGCGCGACCGCGGGGCGTCGTCAGACCTGATTAGACGCTCCGTAAAACCGCGCCGGCCTTACGGGCAGAGCGGCGGGAGGGAGAGCGGGCAAACGGGATTCCCGTCGCGGATCGGCGTGGTCGGAAGCGCGGGGACCGCAACGACGACGGCCGTCGTCAGAAGAGCGAGCTTGAAAAGCTTGGCGAGCAATTGCATGTTCGGCGACACCTCTCGGACGAAACGGTGAAACGCCGCCACCATAGCGCGCGCTCAGGCGAGCCGCATCATGGCTATTGTGTAGGCGCGCCGTAAACGCGCGCGCGGATCAGGTTTCGATGAGCCCGAGCTTGCGCGCGCGCGCCAAGGCGTCGCCGCGCCCATGCGCGCCGAGCTTGCTGACGATCGCACTGGTATGCGTGCGTATCGTGTGGACGCTGCGTCCGCTCTCGCGCGCGATCATTGGTGCATTCTTGCCGGAAGCGAGCTCGCGCAAGACAGTGAGTTCCGCGCCGGTGAGCACGCCGCGGCGCGCGGCGTGCAGCACGGCGTCGCGCACGGTGACGACGAGTCGCGCGTAGCCGCGGACGCGCAGCGGCGCCTCTTCCCAGTGGCCACGCTCGGCGAACGCGACCAATGCGGCGATGTCGGGGTCTTCGCGCAAGAACCGCACGTCGGCGACCCGCTTCGCGCGCACGCCGTCGCCGACGAGCACGCAAGCGGCCGCGCCGAGCGCGCGCGCGAGCCGGCGATAGCGCGCCTCGAACGACGAGATACCCGGCTGCGGGCGCGCGACCGCGAGCGCACGGCGCGCGAGACGGCGCGTTTCGTCGTTCGCGTCGAGCCCGAGCGCGGCAAGCGCACCGAACGCCTCGCACAGCCCGCGCTCGCCGGCGCTGCGCTCCGCCGTGTCGCGCAGCACCGTGACGATCGCACGGAACCCGCCGAAGTCGCCGCGCCACGCGAGCGGCAGCGCGTCGGCGACGACGCTCGCAAAGCGCTCGCGGTACTGCGGCGCCATCATGCGCGCGCGCAAGATGCGCTGCAACCGCTGCGCTTCTTCGTGGTCGGCGCGCTCGGCGGCCAGTTCGTAGAGCCCGACGAGCCCGAACGCGCGCATCGACCCGTCGCCGCACGCTTCGGCCGCGGCGACGAGCGCTTCCGCGTAGCGCGCGGCGGCGTCGAGGTCGCCGGTCACGTCGTGCGCGATCGCGTAGCCGAGCGAATACGCGGTCCCGGCGAAGCGCGGTGCGCCGCCGTGTTCGGCGAGCGCGGCCGACTCCTGCGCGAGCCGTTCGGCAAGCGCGTACTCTCCGCGGTAGAACGCGGCGAGCGCGAGCCGGCCCTGGACACGCGCGCGCATCGTCACGTCGTCGACCGCGTCGGACGCCGCGTCGGCGAGCAGCGCGTGCTCACGCGAGCGCTCCGGCTCGCCCCGGCAGGCGGCGACGACCGCGCACAGCGCCTCCGCGCCCGGCGCGAGGACCGGAACGAGGCTCGACACCTCGTACTCCTCGATGTGCTCCAGCTCGCCGCGTGCGACGAGGAGCGGGACGAGCAGGTCGGCGACGTAGGGCCGGTCGTCCTTGGCCGCACGAACGAACGCGCCCTTGAGGACGCGGATCGCGGACGCCACGTCGCCGTCGGCCTGCGCGAGCACGGCGCGCAGCAGCGCGACGGCGGTGCCGTCGCGCCGGCCCGCGACCTCTCGCCGCAGCTCGGTCGGAGTCGCGCGCAGTACGAGCATGAACGCGTCGCTCACCGAGAGCCGCGTGTCGACCGCGACGTCCATGGCGAAGCGGTACGGAGCGTTCTGAGCCCCTCCCTTGCATGATAATGCACTCTTAGGCTGCGTCACACGCCCCGCCCGAGAAAACCCATCCTCCTCTAGCGGAACCCGCTGGAAACCCAGCTAGTGGAGCGCGGGAAGGCAACGGCGCCCGACGATCCGGTCGTAGCCGGGTCCGGCGACCGCGGCAAGGTAGCCGGGCGCCGGGGAGAGCGCATGCAGCGCGGTCGACAATATGCCAGACGCTCTGGCCATGTTCAGGCCGCCCACGATTCCGATCCCGCTCGCCTTCAGCATCGCCTCCTTGCAGGTCCAGCGCATCAGAAACGCCGTCGACCGTTCGGGCTCGTCGCAGGCGGCGATCGCCGCGGCTTCGGCCGGCGTGAAAAACCGGCGCGCAAGCCGCTCGGCATCCCGGACGGTCCGGCGAACCTCCAGATCGACGCCGACCGCACCGGCCGCGCCCACGGCGACCAGAACGCCATCGCCGGAGTGTGCGAGATTGAAATGCAGTGCGGCCGTCCTACGTGGCGACAGCATGCCGCGTGCCACCCCGCACAGCGACGGTTTGCCGCGCACGTCCACATCGAAGCGCAGGCGGCCGGGTTCGTCGCC
>JAFAMK010000379.1 GCA_019233415.1 Vulcanimicrobiota bacterium | reverse complement strand
GATCCGCGACCGTGAGGAGAAGCTGCGCCTCGAAAAGCAGCGGCTCGAACAGGAGTGGGCCGAGAAGCGCGCCCAGCAAGACAAGACGATCAAGGTCACCGAGGAGGACGTTGCGCACATCGTCGCCTCGTGGACGAAGATTCCGGTCTCGAAGCTGGCGCAGGCCGAAACGGCCAAGCTGCTCGGGATGGAGGACCAGCTCCACAGGCGCGTGATCGGCCAGGACCTGGCGATCTCGACGCTGACCCGTGCGATCCGCCGCTCGCGCGCCGGGCTGAAGAACCCGAAGCGCCCGATCGGGTCGTTCATCTTCCTCGGGCCGACCGGCGTCGGCAAGACCGAGGTCGCGCGCTCGCTCGCCGAGTTCATGTTCGACGACGCCGAGTCGATGATCCGCATCGACATGTCGGAGTACATGGAGAAGTACGCGGTCTCGCGCCTGGTCGGTGCACCGCCCGGATACGTCGGCTACGAAGAGGGCGGTCAGCTCACCGAAGCGGTGCGGCGCCGTCCGTACTCGGTCGTGCTCCTCGACGAGATCGAGAAGGCGCACCCCGACGTCTTCAACCTGTTGCTGCAAGTGCTCGAGGACGGCCGCCTGACCGACTCTCAGGGCCGCGTCGTCGACTTCAAGAACACGGTCATCATCATGACCTCGAACGTCGGCGCGACCGGGATGCAGACGACGACCGACATCGGCTTCCGCACGCAGAAGGACGGCGGCAGCGACGAGCAAGCCTACGAGAAGATGAAGAACAAGGTGCTGGACGAGGTCAAGCACGCCTTCCGCCCCGAGTTCCTCAACCGCGTCGACGAGGTCGTGGTCTTCCACCAGCTCAGCCGCGAGCAGATCGCGCAGATCGTCGGGCTCGAGCTGGAGAAGGTCATCCGCGAGGTCAAGGCTCAGGACATGCACCTCGAGGTCACGGAAGACGCGAAGCAGCTCCTCGCCAAGAAGGGCTGGGACCCGCAGTTCGGGGCCCGTCCGCTGCGCCGCGCGATTCAGCGCGAGGTCGAGGACGAGCTGGCCGAGGAGATGCTCAAGGGCACCTTCGGGTCCGGCGACCGGATCCTGGCCGAAGTCAACCCCGACAACCCGGAGAAGCTGCGCTTCTCGAAGATCCCGCACGTCGAACCGCCCGCGCCCTCACAGCCCGAAGTTCAGTCCGCCTAACCGAGCCGCGCGTTGCGCGAACCCACACGAGCCCGTCGGGAAACCGACGGGTTCGTGCCGAATACCATACGGTTGACGCCGTACGCGCTGTGGCGGTCGCGCCTGCCGGCGCAGATCGGAACGTGGTTCGCTCGTGATCTGACCCGCGTGGCGCTGTCCCTGGTCGAGGGAGGGCGCGTCGTGCTGCGCTCGGTCGAGCCGACCCGGATCGAGGCGACGGTCAAGGAGAAAATCCCGGTCGGCACGGCCGTCGAGTGGTCGTCCGGAACGGGTCCGCAGGCGCTGCGGGCGGTCTGCTCGTGCGGCGCGACCGGCGTCTGCGAGCACGTCGTCGCGGCGCTGGAGATCGTGCGCACCGCCGAAGAGGCCGCGCTCCCGGCCGCCGCGACCGACGGTGTCGAGCCGGATCTCTCGTGGCTGCCCGAGATCGAGACCGACGCGACGCGGGCCCGCGCGCGGGCCGTCTGGCCGGTCCTTTCGACCGGTGCGGGCGGCGTGCTCTCCGGCGCGCTCTACCTCGACACGCCGCGGCTGCGCGGCGTGATCCGCGACGCCGACGCGATCCTCGCGATGATGGACCAGACGCCGGCCGACGACTGGGACGACGTCGACCGCACGATGCTGCGGGACGACGCGGTCCAGGAGGCGTTCGGGACGCGCGCCTCGCCGAAGGCGCTCGCGCGCGCCCTGTTCCGGCTCGCCCGCCACCCGCGGCTGCGCTTCGACGACGCCCCCAGCGACAACCGGCATCCCAGCGAGCTGCCACCGTTCGCGGTCGAGACGCGCGGGCTGCGGCTGCGCGCGGTCCGCGCCGGGGCCGGCTTCGTCCCGATGCTCGAAGCGGTCGACGGCGCGCGGGTCGCGCCGCTCGACGCGGTCGTCGTCGACGGGCCGCCGCCGTGGCTCGTCACCGAACGGACCGCCTACCTCCTCGACGGCTCGTTCGACCCGCGCAAGGTGATCGGCGCGGCCCGCGCCGCCGCGGCGGCCGAGCCCGCCCCCGAGGTGCCGCCGTCGGTGCGGTCGATCGCACGGGTCGCCCCGTTCCTGACCGCCGGCGAGCGTGCCGACTTGAACGTCGTGGACGCCGCGCGGCCCGGTCTCGTCGTGCGCGCCGCCTGGCGCGACGGCGCGCTGCTGGCGAAGCTGGCGTTCGTCGACCGCGCGAGCGGCGCGTACGCCGCGTTCAGCGCCCACGGCGCGGTCACCGCGAGCGGCGGTCGGTTCGTGCGCTGGGCGCCCGAGGTCGCGCGTGCGCTGGCCCGCCGGTTCCTCGAGGTCGGCTTCGTCCCGCGCGGCGGCGACGGGTTCGCGCTGCACGACGCCGACCGTGCCGCCGAGATCGTGCGGACGATTTGGCCCGCGTGGGAGGACGTCGACGTACGGCTCGACGAGTCGCTGGCGGCGCTCGCCGGCGGCGGCAAGGTCGACGTCGCGGTCAGCGCGACCGCGGCCGACGCCGGCGACTGGTTCGAACTGGACGTCGCGGTCTTCGTCGGCGGCGGCGAGCCGCTGACGCGCGAGGAGCTGCGTGCGCTGCTCGGTGCGAAGGGCCGCTACGCCGAAGTGCGCGGCAAGCTCGTCGACGTCGGCGACCTGCGCTCGCGCCAGAACCTGCTCTCGGAA
>JAFAMK010000259.1 GCA_019233415.1 Vulcanimicrobiota bacterium | reverse complement strand
CTGCGCGCGCGGGCACGCGCTCGGCGCCATCCGCAGCTCTTCTCCGCGCACCAGATGGGCACGGCGCGCATGGCGGCAAGCGCCGCCGACGGCGTCGTCGACCCGGACGGCCGCGTCTACGGCGTCGCGGGACTGCTCGTCGCCGACGCGTCGGTCTTTCCGAATGCCTCGGGCGTCAATCCGATGCTGACGATCATGGCGCTCGCCCACCGCACGGTGAGCGTGCTCATCGGGCGATCGTCAGCGCCGTCGTCGAGCGCTTCGCCATTGCAATCGCCGACATGAGGTAGCAGATCGTCGACTCGGCGCCCATGTTGGGATTCATGGCAGTCTCGTCGAGCCCGTCGCGGCAGCAGCCCAGCTCGTTCGCGAGCGCGATCCGGTGCGCGTTGCGCCCGAAGTACCAGCCGTGCGCGATCTCCGCGACCGTGCGCCAGCGCGGTTCACCGGTGACGTCGAGCGCGGCGAACGCCGCGGCGACGAGCGCCGCCGCTTCGAGCGGCTGCTGCCCCCACCGCGCGCGAACACCCGCGCGCGGATACCAGCCGTCGTTCCCGATCGGCACGAAGACGTCATCTTCGATCACGACGCTCGTGTAGAACGCCAGCATCGCAAGACCCACGTCGATGTAACGCCGGCTCTTCAGCGCGACACCGCCGCGCAGCAGCGCCTCGCACAGTCGCGCGTTGTCGTAGATCAGGACGTCCTCACACCAGCGCCAGTCGTCGTCGGCGGTCGCGTCGTACGCGTCGGCGAGCGTCGCGAGCGCCTCGTCGAGCACTGCCCGCACGGCCAGCTCGTCGTCCGGTCGCGCGTCGAGCGCGTGGACGAGCCCGAGCGCCGCGTACACGCGCGGGCGAACGTACTCCATCTGCGGGATCGCCGCGAGCGCGCTGCGGCGCAGCCGGCCGGCCAGCGTGCGCCACGTCGCGCGCGGCGCGTAGCGCTCGGCGTATCCGAGCCCCCAGACCGCGCGCCCGACCGCGTCGCCGCTTCCGCGCGCATCCTGCCAGCGCCGGTCGTAGCCCATGAAGTTGTGGAACCAGCCGTCGGGATGCTGCGCGTCGTGCAGGTAGGCAAGGTACGTCGTGACGAGCCGCGCGCCGTCGGCTTCGGTCGCATGGCGGCCGGCCGCGTCGCACGCGACGATCAGCGCGCGGCCGACGTCGTCGGTGCAGTAACCGCAGGAGCGGTTCGGGACGTCGAGCGTCGCGTGCTGCAGGACGCCGACGTCGTCGGTCATCGCGAGGAGATGATCGAGCGCCGGCCAGCGGTACGTCTGCATCGGGTGTCGCCAGAAGCCGCCCCTACGCCGGGGTGGCAAGCTCCTCGCGGCGCGACTTCGGCAGCAGCTCGGTGAACAGCGCACCGTAGCCGTGCGCGACGTTCGGCCACGTCATGCGGCGGCCGAACTTGTACGCGCGCCGCTCGACGCTCTCGCGCAGCGCCGGATCGTCGAGCAGCGCGACGAGCGTCGTCGCGATCGCCGACGCATCGCGGAACGGGACGAGGAACCCGCGCCCGTGCGCGAGCAGCTCCTGCGCGTACAGGTACGGCGTCGAAACGACGGCCTTCCCGCAGCCGACCGCGTACGCCAGCGTGCCGCTGACGATCTGCGTCGGGTTCAGATACGGCGTCAGGTAGACGTCGCTCGCGCTCAAGTAACCGATCAGTTCGTCGAAGTCGAGATACTTGTCGACGAGCATGACGTTGTCGGCGAGCCCGTTCGCCGCGATGTTCGCTTCCAGCTCGCGCCGGTACGACTCGCCCTCGCGGCGCCGAATCACCGGATGCGTCTGCCCGAGGATCAGATACAGCGCTTCGGGATGCGACGCGACGACCGGCTGCATCGCCTCGATCGCGAATTCGAGCCCTTTCCCACGGTTGATGAGCCCGAACGTCGAGATCGTCGTGCGCTGCGCGAGCCCGAGCCGCCGCTTCGCTTCGCTCGTGTCGCGGAACGGCACGTCGGGAACGCCGTGATGGATCACATGGATCTTTTCCGGCGTGACGCCATAGCGGTCGACCAGAATCTCGCGCCCCGTCTCGGAGAGAACGACGATCGCGTTCGACGCCGCGCAAATCGCGCGCGCGACGCGCAGGTGCTGCGGCGACGGATCGGGCAACACGGTGTGCAGCGAGGTGACGACCGGTTTGCGCACGGCGGAGATCAGATCGACGATCCACACGCCGTCGTCGCCGCCGAAGAGCCCGTACTCGTGCTGGATGTTCAGCGCGTCGCACGGATAGTCGTTGATGAAGTTGGCGACCCGCCGGTACGACGGATAGTCGGCCTGCACGAGCCGCGCGACGACCTGCTCCGGATACACGCGCCCTTCGCCGCCCGGCTCGTCGATCGCGATCACGGCGCTGCGCGTTCCGAAGGTCGCGTCGTAGCTGTCCACGACGTCCTTCATGAATGTTGCGATCCCGCACTCCCGTGGCGGAAACGAACCGAGAAAGAGCATCCTAGGCGCTTGGCTTGTCAACGTCGTCCCCTTCTGGAACCGGCACCGCACGGGCGCCGGGCGAAGACGAGCCCCGGTGCGACTCGGAAAGACGCGCCACGTGTTAGGGACTCGCTCGCTTGGGCCTATTTTCTAGTACCCCGCGAACGAGACGTCGTAAACCTGCGAAAGGTTCGCTAACGTTCTACGGCGACTCGTGCATTCTCCACGAGAACCGTCCCGGCCGCGACGTGCGCGCCGTGCCCGATCACCGCGCCCTGCGTGACGCGCGCGCCGGCACCGATGCGCGCGCGGCTGGCGACGATCGCCCAGTCGACTTGTGCACCGGTTTCGACGACCACGTCGTCCCACAGCAGCGAGTCCGCGACGACCGCGTCCGGCCCGATCTCGCACCCGTTGCCGAGGACCGCGTACGGCCCGACGACCGCGTCCGGATGGACCCGGCACCCGTGCCCGATGAACGCCGGCGGCCGAATCGCCGACGCCGGAACGGCGGCCGCCCCAGGTCCGTCCACCTGAGGTGCCAGCCCGAGCGGCATGACCCCGTCGAAGACGTGCCGGTGGGCGCTCAGGTACGCCTCGGGCTTGCCAAGGTCGATCCAGTAGTCGGCCGTCGTGAAGGCGTACAGCGGCCGCCCCCCGCCGGCGATCAGCGCCGGGAAGGTCTCCCGCTCGATCGAGACCGGCCGCCCGGCGGGGATCCGGTCGAGGACCTCGCGCTCTAAGAGGTAGGTCCCGGCGTTGATCTCGTCGGTCGGCGCCTCGTCGCGCGGAGGCTTCTCGACGAACGCCTCGACCCGCCCGTTGGCGTCGTGGACGACGCAGCCGAAGGCGCTCGGGTCCGCGACCCGGATCAGGTGGAGCGTCCCGATCCCGCCCTTGCGGCGGTGGAAGTCCATCATGGCGCGCAGGTCCAGCGAGGTCAGCACGTCCCCGTTCAGGACGAAAAACGGCCCATCGATGTACTGCTCGACGTTCTTGAGTGCGCCGGCCGTCCCGAGCGGCGTCGACTCGATGACGTAGCGGATATGCAGCCCGAGCGCGGAGCCGTCCCCGAAGTACGAGGTGATCGCCTCGGGGAGGTACCCGGCCGGGAGGATGACGTCGTCGATCCCGGCCTCTTTGAGCCGGCGCAACGTGCGCTCCAGGAACGGCATGTTCATGACGGGGACCATGGGCTTCGGGGTCTCGAGCGTCAGCGGCCGCAGCCGCGTGCCCTCCCCGCCCACGAGGACGACAGCTTGCACGGGAGTCCGTATATCGGGCGCGGCCTCGATGAAGCCTGCCGGCCGAGCGCGCCGCGCCGCCCGCCGCGGCCGGACCGAGGGGGCTTGTCAGCCGGACGACGGACCCGTAGAATAGGTCGTCGTTGGGCCGCGTGCCCAGCCCATGCGATCCCGGTTCGTCTAATGGTAGGACAGCAGACTCTGACTCTGCTTATCGTGGTTCGAGTCCATGACCGGGAGCCATGGCCCTATCGTCTAGAGGCCTAGGACGCCGCCCTCTCACGGCGGTAACACGGGTTCGAATCCCGTTGGGGCTACCAAGAGAACCGCGCTACGGCGCGGTTTTTCATTCACTCGACGGCGTTTCGGCCGTCTCGTCTAACAGGCGTCTAACAGACTCACGTCGTCCTTTGCCCACGCTGCCGACGAAACAGCCGCTACTGTTCGCGCGCGACCTTCAACCCGAGCGCCGAAGAACTTTGCTCCGGCAAGCGATATGGTAACGGCGGCACGATGCCGCGGCGCGTACATTCCGCGACGAGTTGATGGTTGTCGCGTGTGCCAAACGCGCGGTGAACTGCGCGAGCGTGCGATTTGATGGTTTGGTAGTCGCGACCCTTGGCGGAGGCAATCGCGCGAAGTGAGTGACCTTCTAGGACGAGCCGAAGCACGTCGCGTTGTGCCGGCGACAGGCGAGAGCCGCAAGGGTCCAGGGATAGGCGCCTCCAGCCTTCGATCCGTCGCGCTAGAAACGAGTTGGGCACGTGCTGCTGCACCATAGCGATAGCTTGCTCAAGCGGGGCATCGACAACGGCCGATTGGTTCGAGAGCGGTAGTCCCGCTATCGCAAAGAGCGTCAGCGCTTCCCGCCATCTGTATTTGCAACTGCGGAACGCCTCAAGCGCGGCGGCATAGTAGGTTCCTGATCGCGCTTCGTCGCCGAGCGAGTGGGCGACGGAGCCGCGCACAAACGCGTCCCAGCCGCGCAGTCGCGCGTCGAGTCCAAAGCTCAGGACCCGTGTTCCGGTAAGGGGCGTCCGTATCGCGTCGAAGGTTCGGAGAAGCTGCTCCGCGCGCAGGGCATCGAAAGTCGCGAAGACCTCGGACAGTTGAAAAAGGCCAAATCGCTCGTCGTCAACGGTTTCGTTCCAGTCGACCTCGCGCGCCAGCGTCCATCCGTCCTCAGCGAAGGTTCGTGCCGCTACGCGCTCACCGAATAGCGATGCGATCGCCGCCAAAGACGCGATTCCCCACACTTCCCACGCTGCCGTCGGAGAAACGAGCCTGGCCTCGCGCGCCTTCGCATAGGCCACGATGGCGTCTCCATCCAGTGCGAAAAGCCACGCGTCATCAATCGCCAATCGGACGCGCCAGGGTGACTTTGGACCAAGGCCAAGTGCGCTACGCGGGATCAAGCGCGCTTGGCGATTGCGGTGAGTACCGAGGATCGAATCGCACCGAAGCGTCTGTTCAAGTGACGCAGTTTGTTGCAACAGAAGCACCGCTAGTTCAATGTCGTGGTCATGGCAGCGCGCGTACGCTCGGCCCGCTGTCGTGAACAGATGGAGGGCGTCATGTAGATTGCCGCCTACGAGGACCACGAACGCGCGCAACTGCGTGGCGAGCACGGAAAGCACATCGACGTTCGCCGTTTCAGTTTGCCGTGCGTGCCGGTCGGCCTCGCGAAACTCTCCGCGCAGCCAATGCGTTCGGGCACGATAGTACGCAAGTTCCGCCTGAACCGAGGGGTGAACGCGCCTGCGT
>JAFAMK010000110.1 GCA_019233415.1 Vulcanimicrobiota bacterium | reverse complement strand
TCACGACCGACGACAACCCGTACTTCGTCTTCGCCTGCGACACCGTCGTGCCAGGCGTATACGGATTCATCGAAGCGACCTGCGGACGAACGACCTTGCCGTAGTCCATGCTGCCTGCTACTTCGACTTCAAAAAGCGCGAGCCCGGTTCGGTGATCGGCTCGTGGGCGGCGCACTGCGGGCAGTGTTCGGGATCGAAGGATTCGATCGGCAGGTCGAGCAGCGCGGTGGGCGGGACGCCGAAGTCGGCCGGCGCGCGGCGGACGCTGATCCCGACCCCGGCGGTTTTCGCGCCGCGGGCGCGCACGACGTCGAGCCCCTCGCGCACCGAGCCGCCGGTCGTGACGACGTCTTCGACGACGAACGCGCGGTCGTCCGGGTCGAGCGCGAAGCCGCGGCGCAGCGCCGGCACGCCGTTCTCCTTCTCGACGAAGATGCCGAGCGTGCCGAGCTGGCGCGCGACCTCGTAGCCGAGGACGATCCCGCCGACCGCCGCGCTGACGACGACCGTCGGCGCGAGCGCACGCGCGTGCGCGGCGAGCGCGCGCGCGACGCGCTCGACGAGCGGCGGGTCTTCGAGGATGCGAAACTTCTGCACGAAGAGGTTCGAGTGCCGTCCCGACGAGAGCCGGAAGTGGCCCGAGAGAATCGCGCCGCGCGCGCGCAGTTCGGCGAGCAGCTCGTCGGCGGTCGCAGCGGCGTCGCTCACCCGCGCAGCTCCGCGAGAATCGCGCGCGCCGCGCCGACCGGATCGGCGTCTTCGACGATCGGCCGCCCGACGACCGCGTAGTCGGCGCCGGCTTCGCGCGCGTCGCGTGGCGTCGCCGCGCGCTTCTGGTCGCCGTGCGCGCTGCCGCTCGGGCGAATCCCCGGACAGAACGTGCCGAACTCCGCGCCGAAGAACGACTTCAGCTCCTCGACTTCGCGCACGCTGCAGACGACGCCGGCGCAGCGCGCGTCGCGCGCGAGCGCCGCGAGCCGCGTCGCGTTCTCGCCCGGACCGCCGCTCAGTCCCAACTCGCCGAGGTCCTCACCACCAAGACTTGTCAGGACGGTGACCGCGAACACCTGCGGCGCCGCGATCGACAACTCGGCCGCGCGCTCCTCGGCCGCGCGCACGGCCGCTTCGAGCATCGACGCGCCGCCGAGCGCGTGCACCGTCAAAAGTCGCACCCCCGGCCGCACCACGGCGCGGATCGCGGCTTCGACGGTGCGCGGAATGTCGTGCAGCTTCAGGTCGAGCGCGTAGCCGGCGCCGTGCGTGGCGAGCACCTCGCCGATCGCTGCGCCGTAGCCGTAAAACGCTTCGTACCCAACCTTGAAGAGCACGTCGAGCGGAGCGAGCCGCGCGACCAGCGAGGCGGCGCGTGCTGGATCGGGAACGTCGAGCGCGACGACCAATCGGGGGGACGGCATTCTGTAATTCTTCGCTCAGACTGGTATAAGAACTTCGCGCCCGTGCCGAACGTTATGGGTGTACGACGTCGGAGACGGCGCCGGAAAGGAGAACGAGATGCCCGGAATCATGGTCTTCAAGACGCTAGCCGACGCGCTCCGAGCGGGCTACCACGTCTACGACCGCACCGACCACGGCTATCTCGTCCGCACGCGTACCGCCGCCGGCTGGGCCATGGCGATCGTGACCTGCCGCTGACGCATCGCACGCGTCTCGAGGAAGTCTCAAGTCAAACAAGAGAGACGGGCCGCTCAGGCGGCCCGTCTCTCTGTTTTCTGCCGTTTCAGCGAACGTCGGGCGGCGGCGTCGGCTTCGAGAGCTCTTCGAAGTGCGGGCGGCCCGGCTGCTGCGCCCACGGCGGCGGCGCGCCCGCGCCCGGCGCGCTTCCGTTCGCCCACCCGCCCGGCGGTGGCGGTGGAGCGCCCGGCGGCGGGGGCTGCGGCGGCGGGATGAACGTCATCCGGGGCTGGATCCCCGGCAGCTGCGCGCCCGAGAGCAGCGCGATGATGACCTGTGCGATCCCGACGAACATCGGGATCAGCCCGCCGAGCAACAGGACGCTACCATGGCCGCCGCTGAGGAACGAGAGCCCAAGCAAGATTGCAAAGCCGATCAGCGCCACCCGAATCCCCTTGAAGAGCGCCCGCTGGGGATCGTCCTCCGGAGCAGCCCAAGTCTGGGTCGGCTGCGTCGCCGGACCGGTCGTCCAGGGTGTGGCCTGTGGGCCGGCACCTGGCGGCGGCCACGGCGAGCCGGCCTTGCGCCAGGCGCGGTACGCGCGCCGGTCGGAGAACTCCGGCGGCG
>JAFAMK010000034.1 GCA_019233415.1 Vulcanimicrobiota bacterium | reverse complement strand
CGGCGCAGGAAGCCGATCGTCTCGCGCACCAGCCAGTGCTCCCGCAGCGCGAGCAGCGTGCGATCGGCCGCAAGGACCGCGTCGGGATCGCCCTCGGTGCGCAGCAGAACCAAGCCCAACTGCGGCTCGTTCGTGCGGAGCATCAGGAGCGCATCGTCCAATTCGCGCGCAACGGCGAGCGGCCACCACGCATCGCCGGCCGTGACGATCCCGGACGCATCGCCGGGCTGCGGCTCCTGCGGCGCGCGCACCGTGACAGTCGCGCTGCGTGCGGTGCGGTCGAGCTGCACGTCGACATGCACGTAGTGATAGCCACCCTCGTCGATCGTGCGCTGCAGCGGTCGCAGCGCGATCCCCGCGTCGCCGCCGCCGCGCGACGATGCGGCCGCGAGCGCTTCGGCGCGCGCGCGCACGAGCGCTGCGAACTCCGAGGGCGGCGCGGTCGCGTCCACGAGCTTCCACGCCTTCGCGCGGTCGGCGCGCACGCCGTCCGCGTTCGTGCAGAACACGTCGGCAAGGTCGCGCCGTACCTTGCGCTTATCGACGAGCCGTGTCAACCCGCCGGTCCCCGGCAACACGCCGAGCAGCGGAACCTCAGGCAGGCTGACCGCCGTCGAGCGGTCGTCGATCATCACAATCTCGTCGCAGGCGAGCGCGATCTCGTACCCGCCGCCCGCACACGCGCCGTTCACCGCCGCAACGAAGCGCAGCCCGTCGTGGCGGCTCGAGTCTTCCATCCCGTTGCGCGTCTCGTTGGTAAACTTGCAGAAATTCACTTTCCACTGGTGCGACGAGGTGCCGAGCATGTAGATGTTCGCTCCGGCGCAGAACGAGCGGTCCTTCGCGCTCGTCACGACGACGCACCCGACCTGCGGGTGCTCGAACCGAATGCGGTCGAGCGCGTCGCGCAGCTCGATGTCGACCCCGAGGTCGTACGAGTTCAGCTTCAGCTTATAACCGGGCCGAATTCCACCGTCCTCGTCGACGTCGAGCGCGAGCGTCGCAACCCGTCCCTCCACCGTCAGCCGCCAGTGCCGGTACCGCTCCGGCGAGGTGTCGAAGGTGACGAGTCTCGTCCGGGCCGAGTCCTCCGCGACGATCATTTATGCACTATACTGCATGCTACGCGCCCGTGCAAGTATTATCGTGCCGGGACGGCGGCTGCCAGGGCGGCGAGGCTCTCCTCGGGAGTCTTGCCGCTGGTGTCGACTTCGACGTCGGCGCGGCGGTAGAGGGGTTCGCGGCCGGTGAGGATGCGCTGGAGGTCGGCCATGGATTCGCGGTTGCCGGCCATCGGGCGCATGTCGCCTTGGGCGACGACGCGCTGCATGTGCTCGGCGGGGGCGGCTTTGAGCCAGACGGTCCAGCAGGCGGCGAGGAGGCGCTCGAAGGTCGAGGGTTCCGAGACGATGCTGCCGCCGGTGGCGAGGACGAAGCGCGGGTGCTCGTCGAGCACGCGTTCGAGGCAGCGGCGCTCCAGGCGCCGGAACCCGGCCTGGCCGTAGAAGTCGAAGATCGTCGCGAGTGAGACGCCGCTCTCGCGCTCGATCTCGCGGTCGAGTTCCACGAATGGGACGCCAAGGCGCTCGGCGAGGCGCGTCCCGAGCGTCGTCTTTCCCGCGCCGCGCAGGCCGATCAAGGCGATTCGGGCCGTGCGCGCGGTCGTGTCGACCTCGCCGAAGCGTTCCGTCAAGAAGGTGCGGGCTTCGGCGAGCCGGTCGGCGGGGAGGCGGCGCAGCAGTTCGACGGCGTGCGTCAGCTCGACCGGCGGCTCGGGGGTGTCGCTGACCAGCGCCGTGAGCGGGACGTCGAGCGCGCGGGCCAGTTGGCGCAGGATCAGCAGCGACGCGTTGCCTTGGCCGCCTTCGAGCTGGGCGAGGTAACGTTCCGAGACGCCGGAGTCCTTGGCGAGGATTTTCCGGGTCATCCCGCGCCGCGCCCGCAGCTCGCGGACGCGCTCGCCCAACGCGGTCAGGAATGCGGCGTCGCCTTCGTCGCCGGCCGGATGCACTATCACGCTTGCGCTTACCCTCGGATGCATTATAATGCTCGTGCGACCCGGCGTCCAGGGTCGTCCGCCGACGGAGGTTCGCCATCTACAACGCCGCTGCCGACCTGCTCGGGCGCAACGTGCCGCTGCGCGCCGCAAAGGTCGCCTTCGTCGACGAGCAGGGATCGTATACGTACGGCGATCTCGCGGAACGGGTCGCGCGCGCCGGCGGCGCGTTGCGTGCGCTCGGGCTCGTGATGGAGCAGCGGGTCGTCCTCGGGCTGCTCGACAGGATCGACTTTCCCGCGTGCTTTCTTGGCGCGATCGAGGCCGGAATCGTTCCGGTTCCCGTCAACACGCTGTTCCCGCCGGCCGACTACGCATACATTCTCGCCGACAGTCGCGCGCAGGTGGCGGTCGTGTCGGCGGAGCTGCTGCCGCAGTTCGAAGAGGCCGCGCGACTGGCGAACTGGCGCGGAACGTTCGTCGTCTCCGATCCGCGCGGCGTTGCGCCGGCCGCGCCGTATTCGCGGCTCGACGATCTCATGGTGCGCGCGGAGCCGCTCGCGGAACCGGCGCCGACGGGCGCGGACGACGCGTGCTTCTGGCTCTATTCGTCCGGTTCGACCGGGAAGCCGAAGGGGACGGTCCACGTTCAGACGAGTCTGATTCGCACGGCGGACTTGTTCGCGCAGGGCGTGCTCGGGATGCGCGAGGACGACGTCGTCTACTCGGCGGCGAAGCTGTTCTTCGCCTACGGGCTCGGCAACGCGCTGACGTTTCCGCTCGCGGTCGGCGCGACCGCGGTGCTGCGCGCCGGACGCCCGACGCCGGACGTCGTCGGTGAGACGCTGCGCGCCCACGGCGTGACGATCTTCTGCGGCGTGCCGACGCTGTTCGGCGCGCTGCTCGTTCACCCGACGTTTCCCTCGCGCGACGAACTCGCGTTGCGGCTATGCACGTCGGCCGGCGAACCGCTTCCGGAAGAGATCGGGAAGACGTGGACGGCGCGCTTCGGCGTCGAGGTCGTCGACGGAATCGGCTCGACCGAGATGCTGCACATCTTCGTGTCGAACCGTCCGGGCGCGGTGAAGTACGGCACGACGGGTCTGCCCGTTCCCGGCTACCGCGCGCGGATCGTCGGCGAGGACGGCCGCGAGGTCACGCCGGGCGAGCTTGGGGAACTCGAAGTCAGCGGACCGACCGCGGCGGCGTGCTACTGGAACAACCGCGACAAGTCGCGCGCGACGTTTGCCGGCGAGTGGACGCGGACCGGCGACAAGTACCGCCAGGACGAGGATGGTTACTTCGTCTACTGCGGGCGCGTCGACGACATGCTCAAGGTCGGCGGCATCTGGGTGTCGCCGAGCGAGGTCGAGGCCGCGCTCGTCGCGCACCCACACGTGCTCGAAGCTGCGGTGATCGGCGTCGCCGACGAAAGCGACTTGATCAAACCGAAGGCGTTCGTCGTGCTCAAACCGGGCGCGGTCGCGCACGACGCGCTCGCCGACGAGCTGAAGGCGCACGTGAAGGGCCGGCTCGCGCCGTACAAGTACCCGCGCTGGATCGCGTTCGTCGACGAATTGCCGAAGACGCCGACCGGGAAGATTCGCCGCCACGTCCTGCGCGCGCAAGAAGCGCGATGACCGTCGTCGTCGACGGGCGCCGGCTGGAAACCGTGCGCCACGGCGGCGCGCAACCGGGGATCGTCATGCTGCACGAAGG
Source organism: Vulcanimicrobiota bacterium (assembly GCA_019233415.1). Taxonomy (GTDB): domain Bacteria; phylum Vulcanimicrobiota; class Vulcanimicrobiia; order Vulcanimicrobiales; family Vulcanimicrobiaceae; genus Vulcanimicrobium. The sequence goes on along the minus strand of JAFAMK010000034.1, from coordinate 10,177 downwards.
GCTCGGCTCGATCGGGCTGTGGCGCGATCTCCCGCAGCAACTCGCCGCGCGCACCGGGCACGCGGTCGTCGCGTACTCGCGTTACGGCTACGGGCGCTCGGAGGTGCTGCACGACGGGCGCGAGCCGGACTACATGCACCACGAAGGCGAGGTCGTGCTGCCGGCGCTGCTCGCGCAGCTCGGCATCGCGCGGCCGATCCTGTTCGGCCACAGCGACGGCGCGTCGATCGCGCTGATCTACGCCGGCACGTTTCCGGACGCCGTGCACGCGCTCGTCCTCGAAGCGCCGCACGTGTTCGTCGAAGATCTCAGCGTGCGCAGCATCGCGGCCGCGAAGGATGCGTACGCGGCGACCGATTTGCGCGCGAAGCTCGCCCGCTGGCACGACGACGCCGACGCGACATTTCGGGGGTGGAACGACATCTGGCTCGACCCGCGCTTTCGGGACTGGAACATCGAGGCGTATGCCGCGAACGTCACCTGCCCGGTGCTGCTGATCCAGGGCGACGCCGACGAGTACGGTACGACGGCGCAGCTGGACGCGATCAGCGCGCGCGTCGCGAACGCCGAAAGGCTCCTCGTCTCCGGTGCTGGACACAGCGTACACCGCGACGCGCCCGGTGTCGTGCTCGACCGCGTCGTCGCATTCGTCCGGGCGGTCACTCGCTGAGCGCGGCGGACGCGCGTCACACAGGCTTACTCCATCCGGCGGAGAAACCGGTCGTCTCTGCATCGAGGAGGTACCGGGATGGCCACACGAGTTGCACCCCATCCGTTCCACGCGCCGCCTGCGCACGACGAGCAGGTTCCCGCGACCGTCCCGGCGCCGGCCGCATCGATGCTCTCCGCCGTTTCGAGCATCGTCGCGCGCAACGGACCGCTGACGGTGAAGGCCTACCGCGGCGACGGCTGCGTGCTGATCGCGATCGACGTCGACCAGGCGTCGTGCGACGGGCTCGCGGGCTTCGCGATCGCGCGCTCGACCGACGGCGTGAACTTCACCTACACGCCGAACCGGCTCAGCTTCAAGGAGAGCAAGGCCGTTCTCGCCGACACGACCCCCGAGGTCCGGCACGCGAACGCGGAGACGTCGGACATCGCGCCGTTCCAGAAGTTCCGCTGGGTCGACTACCCGCCGGCGACGGTCAGCGGGCCGTACACGTACCGCGTCGACGCGATGTACTTCATCGCGGGGAAGGACCCGGCCGTCGACGAGGGCGCGCTCGAGAAGCGCGCCAGCGTGACGTTCTCGATCCCGCTGACCGGCGACGTCTCGCCGAACTTCCACATCGGCTTCACGCGCGGCTACGTCTCCTCGCAGGCGTTCGCCGACCGCTACTCGGGCGTCACCTCGCTGCGGCTCGACAACACGGTCACGTACGACACGCATGCGGTCGTGACGGGAACGAACACCACGCCTCCGACGACGTACAAGGACCTCTACCGCTGGCTCGGCGCGCACGCGCGCCAGCTGCTCTCGGACTTCCTGCAGCAGTGCGAGACGGACGGCACCGGCTACGACGTCTTCGCGTACGACCTCGACGAGCCGGACTTCATCCGCGTCCTCGTGCGCGACGCGAAGGCGGGGCGCCCGATCCGGATGCTGCTCGACAACGCACCGCTCCACACGAAGAAGGGCGCGCGCGAGATCGAGTCCGCGCAGGTCCTCGGCGACGCCGGCGTCGAGATCAAGCGCGGCCACTTCAAGCGCTTCGCGCACGACAAGTGCGTGATCCAGCGCAGTAAAGCCGGCGACGCGATCCGCGTCCTGACGGGCTCGGCGAACTTCAGCGTGCGCGGGTTGTACGTCCAGTCGAACAGCGTCATCACGATCGACGACGCCGACGTGGCGGGACTCTACGGCCAGGCGTTCGACGAAGCCTGGAACGACATGTCGACCTTCGCGACCTCGGAGATCGCGGGCCAGTGGTTCGACGCGACCGGTACCGGGATGCCGCGCTTCTCGGTTTCGTTCGCGCCGCACCAGTCGGCGAGCGTCTCGCTCGACCGCGTCTCGGACGCGATCAAGAACGCGAAGAGCTCGGTGCTGTTCGCGGTGATGGAGCTGGGCGGCGGCGGCGACGTCCTCAAGCAGCTCAGCGACATCGCGCAGCGCAGCGACGTCTTCTCGTACGGCGTGACACAGTCGGTCCAGGGCGTGACGTTCAGCAAGAGCGGAAAGTCCGGGCTGCTGGTGCCGTTCAGCTACCTGCGCAACAGCATCCCCGAGCCGTTCCGGAGCGAGTGGAACGGCGGGATGGGCCAGGTGATCCACCACAAGTTCGTCGTCGTCGACTTCAACACCGCGAACCCGGCCGTGTTCTGTGGCTCGTCGAACCTCGCGCAGGGCGGCGAGGAGTCGAACGGCGACAACCTGCTCGCGATCACGGACCCGGCGGTCGCCGCGCTCTACGCCGTCGAGGCGATCCAGCTCGTCGACCACTACGAGTTCCGCGCCGTCGCCTCGCAGGCGAAGAGCAACGCGCCGCTGCTCCTCAAGGGGCCGGACGAGAACCCGCCGTGGTGGCAGGGTTACTACGACCCGAACAACTTGAAGAGCCGCGAGCGTACCGTCCTGGTCTCGTAAACCGGCCTACTGCGAGAAGACGATCACGCTGTTCGTGTTGTCGTCGTTGACGTAGATCTTCTGGGTCGCGAGCGACGTTCCGGACGCCGCGATCCCGAAGATCGCGCCGGTCGCGCCGTTCGGGTCGATGTTCTTCGTCGCGACCAGCGCGCCGGCGGGCGTGAACTCCAGCAGGTTGTTGTCGCCGGTGTTCCCGACGACGACGTCGCCGTTGAAGAGCAGCGCCGCGCTGATCGGCGCCTTGATCGCCGCGTTCGCGGTGACGACGCGCGCGTTCGCGGCCGACGGGCCGGTGAAGCCGCTCGCGCCGACGACGATTCCGTTCGCCGGAATCGACGACGCGCCGCTGAACGCGACGAGCCGGTTCGCGTTGCCGTCGACGACGTAGAGCGTGTCGCCGCTCGGATCGTACGTGAGTCCCGACGGGCCGAGCAGCGCGCCCGGCACGCCCGTGTTCGGCGCGAAGCCGGTCGCGATCGTCTCGACGCCGGCGACCGCGCCGCCGCGCAGGTCCATGCGCGCGACCGTCCCGCTGGTCGCGTTCGACTCGAAGACCGAGGCGGTGCCGAACGGACCGCCCGTCGGGCTGTAGATTGCGCCGAACGGGCCGGAGAACGCGGCGTTCGCGTTGGCACTGACGAGCGCCCCGCTCGGTGAGAAGACCGGTGCGGAGTTCGCCACGAAGTTCGCCGTGTAGATGTTGTCGTTCGCGTCGAGCGTCAGCGCGTCGCAGCCCAGCAACGAGGCCGACTGCGCGACGCGTGTCGGCGTCGCCCCGGCGGTCGGGTGGAGCGCGACGATCGTCGTGCCGTTCCCCTGCACGTTCGGCGCGTCGTTGAAGTTGCAAATGACGAGATCGCCCGCCGTCAGCTTGCCGGCGGTGACCGGCGCGATGGCGAGCCCGTACGGGTTCTGGTCGCCGGTCCCCGTGCCCGGTCCGGGATCGACGGTCGAGCCGATCGTGCGCATCGTGTTGAGGCTCGACAGGACGACGGGTGCGGGCGTCCCGGTATTGATCGGTGGTGCGGTCGCGCCGCCGCCCTGACAGCCGGCAGCGGCGAGCGCGAGCAGCGCAGCGGCGACGGCAGCGGTAGCATGATCGAAGCGTGGAGTCACGAGTCCTCGCCAACTTTCTGGGGCGCGTGTCGTTTCGTGCTCGTTGAGGGCCCCCCTTGCGGAGCGTACCGCCAAAGGTAAGGAAAGTATGAAAAGCGGTCTGGCGCACTATCGCTCGCGCAGGATCGGAAGCAAGATGCGTTGCGCGCGGCGTGCGAGCTCCCGGCGAGCGAGCGGTTCGATGACGTCGTGCGAGGGCGGAAAGCCGGTCATGCGGTGCACGCGCACGTCGCGCGCACCGTGTGCGTTCCATGCGTCGCCGAGCGCACGCGCCGCGGCGTTGCTGACGCCGGTTTCGCTCGCGTTCGTCACGATCGTCAGGCGCTGCGTTGCGGGCGGCGTCGTGCGCGCGCGTTCAGCGAGTTCGCCGGCGAGTCCGAGCGCTTCGGCGATGATGCGCGTCGGAAAGCGCGGGTAGCCGTGGTCGGGCATCTGCCGCTCGCGCCGGACCGGATCCCACCACAGGAAGAAATTTGGCAGCGCGCGCAGCGCCGCGACGAGCGGTGCGGTCGCCGCACGCGGAATCCCCGCGACGCCGAGAAACGGCGCGATCGCGACGGCGTGGTCGACGTGCTCGTGCTGCGCGAGCCACGCCGTCAGGAGCCCGCCGAGCGAGAAGCCGGCGACGAGGACGGAGGTGCCGAGCCCGCGCGCGACGCCGAGCGCCTCGCGCGCCGCGTCGGTCAGCTCGCGCGCGCGAACCTCGCTCAGCCGCGTCGTCATCCGGTCGCGCGCGCCGTGGCCGGGGAGGCGCGGGACGAGCACCGTGTCGCCGTTCGCGTGCAGGTCGTGCGCAAGCGCGGCGCACTGCATCGGGCTCGCCGTCAGCCCGTGGAGCAGCAGCACGGCGCGCTCCGTCGGCACGCCGTGGCCGAGCAGCAGGCTCCCGCCGCGCGGGTGGAGGTCGGTGTCGTCGCAGTCAGCCATGGCGCCAGGGTACCGCCTGCCGAACGCGTACGGAATCCGTAGAACTACGGAGGAGGTGTCGTATGAGCGCGAACAACCCGTTCGACCCGCTCGGCGTGGGGGCCATGTCGATGGAAGTCTGGCGCGCGATGATGACGACGCCGGGCAGGCTTCTCGAAGCGCAGGCCGATCTCGCCAAGTCGCTGAGCGAGGTCGCGGCGCGCGACGCGAACGCCGTCGCCGACGCGAGCCCGCCGAACGAGCGGCCGATCGTGGAGCCCGAGCCGGGCGACCGGCGCTTCAGCAGCGCGGCGTGGACGACGAACCCGTACTTCGACGCGCTCAAGCAGGGCTATCTGCTCGCGACCAAAGCCGTCCTCGCCTCGATCGACGAGGCCGAGGGCGTCGATCCGGCGACGAAGCGCCGCGTGAAGTTCTTCGCCAAGCAGTTCTGCGACGCGATGAGCCCGACCAACGTCCCATGGTTCAACCCCGACGTGCTCGAAGAAGCGGTGCGCAGCGGCGGCGCGAACTTCCAGCGCGGCCTGCAGCACGCGCTCGACGACGCGCGCGAGCGCGCCGGCCGCCCCGCGCTCGTCGACGAGAGCGCGTTCGAGGTCGGCACGAACGTCGCGACGACGCCGGGCGCCGTCGTCTTTCGCAACGAGCTGATCGAGCTGATCCAGTACGCGCCGACGCAGGCCGAGGTGTTCGCGAAGCCGCTGGTGATCGTGCCGCCGTGGATCAACAAGTTCTACATCCTGGACCTGCAGCCGGCGAACAGCTTCGTGAAGTACGCGACCGACGCCGGGCGCAACACGTTCGTGATTTCGTGGCGCAACCCCGACGCGTCGCTGGCGGACCTCGGCTGGGCCGACTACCTCGAGCGCGGCGCGTTCGCCGCGATGCGCGCGGCGGCGGAGATCGCCGGCACGCCGGACGTCGACGCGATCGGGTACTGCATCGGCGGGACGCTGCTCGCGAGTGGTCTGGCCTACCTCGCGCGCACGCAGAACCCGCTCGTCAACACCGCGACGTTCTTCGCCGCGCTGGTCGACTTCGCCGACCCCGGCGAGGTCATGGCGTTCGTCTCGCAGGAAGCGCTGGCGCACGTCGAGGCACGAATGCAGGAGCAGGGCGTGCTCAGCGGGCGCGAGATGGCCGACACGTTCAACATGCTGCGCGCGAACGACCTGATCTGGGGCGTCGCCGTCAACCGCTACCTGCTCGGCCGCGACGCGCCGGCCTTCGACCTGCTCTACTGGAACAACGACGCGACGCGCATCCCGCGCGCGATCCACTCGTACTACCTCAACCACATGTACGTCGAGAACGACCTCGTCAAAGCGGACGTGCTGGAGATCGACGGCGTTCCGCTCGACCTGCGCCGCGTCGCCCTCGACACGTACTGCGTCGCGACGGCGGAAGACCACATCGCGCCGTGGCGATCGGTGTATTCGATGACGCGGCTGTTCCGCGGCGACACCACGTTCCGGCTCGGCGCGTCCGGCCACATCGCCGGCATCATCAGCCCGCCCAGCAAGAAGAAGGCGGTCTGGTGGGGCACGGAGTCCGGCACGCCCAATCCGGCCGACCCCGACGCGTGGCTCGCCGCTGCGCCGAAGCACGAGGGCTCGTGGTGGCCGGACTGGACCGCGTGGCTCGAACGGCGCTCGGCGGCGAAAGTGCCCGCGCCGTCGCAGCTCGGCAGCGCCGAGCACGCGCCCCTCGGGGATGCACCGGGGAGCTACGTGCTCGAGCGCTGCTGACGCGCGCTCAGTGCTGCGTCGGGACTGAGGGGAGTGGCGCGCGCAGGGCCGCGAAGCGGGTCCAGGCGTCGGTCCCGGTCGACGGGGCGGCCGCACCGCGCGGGGCGCCGCCGGCGTCGGCGAGCGCGACGCGGGCGTCCTCGGCGGCCGGGACGTCCGGGTAGTCGCGCACGAGCCAGGCTTCGGTCTTGCGCGCAAGGGCGAACGCCTGCGGCGTCCCGGCCTTGAGGTAGACCAGCTCCAGCGCGAGCAGGTCCTTGGCGATCCACGGATCGTTCGGGTAGTCGTGCTGCCATGCGTGGATCGCGTCGGAGACGAACGACAGCGGCCCGTCGATCATCGAGGGGATGCGGCCCTCGTCGATCCGCGAGCCGGCGTCGCGGATCGTGTTGGCGATCCCGAGCACGCTCATCTGGTAGCGGCCGAAGTACTCGTCGGCAGGCGCGAGCTGCGAGATCGGGACGACGGAGGCTGTCGTGTCGCCGTTCGGATCGGGCTCGGCGGAGGCGGGGATGGCCGCGAGCGTGCTCGGCAAAGCGAGCGCGGCCACGAGCGCGGCGAGGCGGAGGTTCACCACGGCAGTCTCCTTGGACGGCCGATCCGCGTGCGCGGTCGGGGCGCCGTCTTTTTCGGTCATCGGCCGGACCCGGGTGGCGGACCAGGGCAGTTCCATTAAAATGTGCGGAGCCGCGCGGGATTGGAAACTTCCGTGCGTTCGGCCCCCGTTCTCGGATCACCACACCGGCAAGACCCCGCATCGGGAGCCGTTCATGCAATCATCTCGCTTTCTCCGCAGACCCGCCGCGCTGCTCGCGGCGTTCGCTGCAGCCCTCCTCAGCGTCTCGGCGCCGCTCGCCGCGCGCGCCGACGGCGACGACACCAGCGGTGCCGGCGTCGCCCGCCTCTCCTCGCTTTCCGGGAATGTCGCGATTCAGCGCGGCGACTCGACGACCCCGATCGCCGGCGTCATCAACGCTCCGGTCCTCGGCGCCGACTACGTGACGACCGGCGACGACTCGCGCGCCGAGGTCCAGTTCGACGGCAGCTCCGCCGTGCGGCTCGGTTCGAACGTCCAGATGCGCTTCACGCACATCGACGGCGCGAACCGGGAGCTCCAGCTCGCCGAAGGCACGATCGACCTGCGCCTGCTGCACGGCACCGACGGCACGAGCGACGTCGACACGCCGTCCGTGACGGTGCGCCCGCTCGAAGCGGGCAGCTACCGCGTCGGCGTCGACCCGAGCGGGACGACGTTCGTGACGGTCCGCTCCGGCAGCGCGTCGATCATCACGCCGCAAGGGAACCGCACGCTCGAGCGCGGCAGCACGCTCGTCGCGGAAGGCGCGGCGTCGAACCCGTCGATCACCTTCTCCGACGCGGTCGCGCTCGACGACTTCGATCAGTTCAACAACGACCTCGACACCCGCGAGCTGCGCGCACTCGACAGCTACGCGTACGTCGACCGCGGCGTCCAGGGCGTCGACGACCTCGACCAGTACGGCCACTGGGTCTCCGATCCGGGCTACGGCCAGGTCTGGGTTCCGAACGACGTCGCGTCGACGTGGGCGCCGTACCGTGACGGCCGCTGGGTCTGGGAAGACGGCTACGGCTGGACGTGGCTCGGCTACGAGCCGTGGGGCTGGGCGCCGTATCACTACGGCCGCTGGTACCACAGCGCCGCGTACGGCTGGGCCTGGTACCCGCCGCGGCCGGCCGTCGTCGTGACGACCTGGCAGCCCGCGCTCGTCGCCTTCGTCGGTTTCGGCGGCGGTGGTGGGGTCAGCTTGAGCTTCGGCAACGTCGGTTGGGTCCCGCTCGCGCCCTACGAACCGTTCCACCCGTGGTGGGGACCGCACTGGAACAACAACACGACGATCGTCAACAACACCACGGTCGTGAACAACTACTACGGCAACGTGAACAACGGCGTGCAGGTCACGCACTACCGCAACCTGCTCGCGAACGGCGCGACGTACGTCTCGCGCAGCAACTTCGTCGCCGGTCACTTCGAGCAGCATTCCGTGATGACGACGACGCAGCTTCGCAGCGCGACGAGCGTGCAGGTCGCGCGCGGCCCGATCCCGGTCCTGCCGACGGCGGCCAACCTGCGCTACACCGACCACGCCGTCGCACCGCAGCTCGCGGCGCGCCCGGTGACGATGGGCGAGCGCACCTTCGCCGGCACCGCGGTCGTCACGAAGCGTACGCCGTTCGAACAGCAGCGCACGACGCTCGCGACCGTGACGCACGTGCGGCTCACGCCGTCCGGCGCGCAGGATCGTGCGGCGTTCACCGCGCCGGCCAACACAACGCCCGCAGCGACGCGCAACGCCGCCGGAACGGCAACGAGCAACGCGATGCCGACCCGCAGCGCGAACGACCCGTGGTCACGCTTCGGAACCAGCCGCGGCACGCCGATGACCGGCGCAGTCCGCCCGACGACCGGAATGCCCGGGCGCGAGCCGACGACCACCGCGCGCGCAGCGCGCACGGTGCCGGCGAACGACGCGTGGTCGCGGTTCGGCAACGCCAACCCCGGCGCCGCGACGCGCACCTACGGCGCTGGCCGCACCCTGCCGACCGACACGTACTCCGCGCCGCGCCGTGCACCGTCGGACACGTACAGCGCACCGCGTGCGTCCGCGCCGTCGTACAGCCAGCCGCAGCAGCGTCGTATGCCCGCGCAGACCTACACCCCGCCGCGCGCGTACAACCCACCGCCGCAGCGCTCGTACAGCCCGCCGCAGCGCTCCTACTCCGCGCCGCACTACTCGCCGCCGGCGGGTGGCGGCGGCGGAGGCCGGGCGGCGAGCAGCGCCGGCCGCGCCGCGCCCCGCGCTACGCCGCACCAGCGGCCGCCTGACAAGGGCAATCCGCACTAGCCGCCCCTGAGGAAAAGACCATGCAACGCAGCATCGTGCTCGCTCTCGCGGCGTGCCTCTCTCTCGCCGCGCCCAGTCTCGCCCAGGCCGACCAAGACGACAAGAGCTACTACGCGAACGAGCACCGCGTCGTCGGCCGCGTGATCTCGTCGGAGCCGTGGAATCTCCAGCTCGATCGTGGTCCGCACATCATCCTGCACCCCGGCACCGTGATCAACCCGACCGGCCTGACGCTGCGCAACGGAATGCCCGTGCGCGTCTACGGTCACATCACCGCGGACGGCAAGTTCTCCGCGGACCAGATCGACCTGCTTCCGCCGGGCCCGCCGCCGTGGGAGTTCCGCCGCCCGCTCTGATCAGCCGCCGCGCGCGACGAACGTGTAGCGTCCCGCGATCCACTCGCACACGCTGCCGTCGCGCATGACGAACGACTCGCACCCGTCCACCTCGGCGTTGAAGTCCGCGTTCAGCGCCTTGGTGCGGGTCCAGTCGACGTTCGTGTCCTGCCGTGCCGCGGCGCGCGCCTTCGTGTAGGAGAACTGCGGCCCTTTCGCGAGCGCGTTGAGCGCGCGGGCGAGTCCCTGTGCTTGGGTCATCGGGGCGAGTATAGCAGTAGGAGCGCCGCGGCCGCGCGCCAAGTCAGCGCCCATGGGAGCGCCCGCGGCGAAGCTCGGCGACCAGATCATGGCGCTCGACACACACATCATCCAGCCGCCGGGGCCGGTCCCGCCGGTACCCGTTCCGCTTCCATTCGTCGGGATGATCGATGGCGGCTGCAGCAGCAACGTCTTCATCAACGGCCTTCCCGCTGCGACGCTCGGCAGCACCGCCACCAACGTCCCGCCGCACATCCCGCCCGGCGGCGCGTTCGTCAACCCACCGACGAACAAGGCGACGATCATCTCCGGTAGCCCGAC
>JAFAMK010000407.1 GCA_019233415.1 Vulcanimicrobiota bacterium | reverse complement strand
GTGGAAGCACGACGTCCAGGTGATGATCGAAGGGCCGGGCCACGTCCCGATGCACTTGATCAAGGAGAACGTAGATCGGCAGCGCGAGGTGTGCAGCGACGCGCCGTTCTACACGCTCGGGCCGCTGGTGACCGACATCGCGCCGGGTTACGACCACATCACCAGCGCGATCGGCGCGGCGATGATCGGCTGGTACGGGACCGCGATGCTCTGCTACGTCACGCCGAAAGAACACCTCGGCCTCCCCGACAAGCAGGACGTCAAGGACGGCGTGATCGCTTACAAGATCGCCGCGCACGCGGCCGATCTCGCGAAGCAGCACCCCGGTGCGCGCCACCGCGACAACGTGCTCTCGAAGGCGCGCTTCGAGTTCCGCTGGGAGGATCAGTTCAACCTGAGCCTCGACCCCGTCACGGCGCGCTCGATGCACGACGAGACGCTCCCCGCGGCCGGCGCGAAGGTCGCGCACTTCTGCTCGATGTGCGGCCCGCACTTCTGCTCGATGAAGATCACGCAGGACGTGCGCGACTACGCGGCTTCCGGAATGGCCGAGAAGTCCGCCGAGTTTCTCGCGAAGGGCGCCGAGGTCTACGTGGAGGCGGAGACGCCGTAGGCGCGCAGTGCGCCGCCGGCCGTCTCGATGAACGCGTCGACGACGACCGGGTCGAAGTGGCGGCCGCGCTCGGCGACGATGTAGGCGACGGCCTCGTCGTGCGGCCACGCTTCTTTGTAGGCGCGGCGGCTGACGAGCGCGTCGTAGACGTCGGCGACGGCGACGATGCGCGCCGAGAGCGGGATGTTTTCGCCGGCGAGCCCGACCGGGTAGCCGGCGCCGTCCCAGCGCTCGTGGTGGCCGCCGGCAATCTCCGCGCCGAGCCGCAGGTACAGGCTGTCGGACGAGATCTGGCACGCACGTTCGAGCAGCCGCCGTCCGGCGACCGTATGCTGGCGCATGATCGTGCGCTCGTCGTCCTCGAGCGGCCCCGGTTTGCCGAGGATCGCCTCGGGCGTCGTCGCCTTGCCGACGTCGTGCATCACGGCGGCGAGCGCGAGCGCGTCGATGTAGCGCTCGTCGAGGTAGGCCGCGTACGGCGAGCGTTCCGCGAGGCGGCGCGCGAGGCGCTCGGCGAGCATCGAGACGCGCAGGACGTGCGCGTGCGTCTCCGGATCGCGAATCTCGGCCAGCACCGCGAGCGACTCGACGGTCGCGCGGTGCGCGCGGCGCACGTCGTCGAACAGCGCGAGGTTGTCGATCCCCACCGCGACGTGGCCGACGAACACTTCGACCAGCTTGCGTTCCATCGTCTCCAGCGGGCGCGCGTGCGCGACGTGGATGACGACCGAACGGCCGTTGGTCGTGCGCGTGTAGAGCGTCGAGGCGGTGGTGCCGTAGCGGCTCCGCCGCGTCGACATGACGGAGCCGACCTGCTCGGCGAGGGCGGCGTCGCCGCTCGCGGCCAGCGCGTTCCCCGCATAGCTCGTGAAGCGTCCCGACGACGCGAACACGACGAGGTCGTTCGCCGCGTCGTGCGAGACGCACAGGATGCCGTCGCCGCCGATCCCCAGCAGCGCGCCGACCTGCGTCAGCACGCCCGACGCGAAGACTTCCATCGAGCGCAGGTGCAGCAGCTGCTCGGAGCCTTCGAGAATCCGTTCGAGGCCGCGCCGGCTCGTCTCGAGCGCGACGAGCTGGTCGTACGCGCGCAGCGCGGCGACGACCGTCGTGAAGAGCCGCTGTGAGGTCAGCTCGGTCTTCGCCTTGTAGTCGTTGATGTCGTAGTCAACGATCACTTCGCGCTCGGGCGCCTGGCCCGGCTGTCCCGTGCGCAGTACGATGCGCACGAGCCGGTTCTCGATCCGCTCGCGAATCTCACGCACGAGCCGCAGTCCCGCGTCGTCTGTTTCCATGACCACGTCGATCAGCGCGAGCGCGACGTCCTCCTCGCCGAGCAGCATCCGGCGCGCTTCGGCCGCGCTCGCGGCGTGGAGCAGCTCGATGGGGCGTCCGCCGAACTGGACGCTCCCGAGCGCGAGCCGCGTCACCGCGTGCACGTCCGGCTCGTCGTCGACGACCAGCACCTTCCACGGGCGCGGGGCTCCGTCGTCGAGTGCGGTGGACTCGGGCGCGAACGTCAGTTCATCCAGCATCGGACGCCTCCGGCGTGACGGCGGGGAAACGAAGGGTGAAACGTGTGCCCGCGCCCGGCGCGGTGTCGACCGCGATCGAGCCGGCGAGGGCGTGGGTCGCGAGGGTGCGGACGATGCTCAGGCCGAGGCCGGAGCCGCCGTTCGCGCGATCGGTCGTGAAGAACGGCTCGAAGATGCGGTCGAGCACCGGCAGCGCGATCCCGCGGCCGTCGTCGGCGAAGGTCAGGGTGACTTCGCCCAACGCGAAGCGCGCGGCAATTTCGATCGTTCCGCCACCGTCGCGCGGGAACGCGTGGGTCAGCGCGTTGACGATCAGGTTGGTGATGATCTGCGCGATCGCGCCCGGCCGCACGTCGACGACGATCGCGCGGTCGACGTCCAGATCGAACGTCACGGGGCGGTGCTTGTACTCGGGCCGCAGGCTCGTCACGATGTCGCGCACGTAGTCGGCGAGCAGGAACGCGCGGCGCTCGTCGGTGCTTTGGTCGACCGCGATCTGCTTGAAGCCGAGGACCAGCTCGGCGGCGCGCGCGGCGTTCATCGCGGCGAGCCCGGTGCCTTCCTCGACCGTGTCGAGAAACGCCTCGAAGTCCGAGCGCCGCAGCGTCCCTTGCGCCAGCTGCTCGCGCGTCGCGCGCACCTCTTCGACGAGCTGCGTCGCCGCGGTCAGCGCGACGCCGACGGGCGTGTTGATCTCGTGCGCGATCCCGGCCACGAGCCCGCCGAGCGAGGCCAGCTTTTCCGCATCGACGAGGCTGCGCTGCGCCTCGCGCAGCGCTTCGAGCGCCGTCAGCGCGGTGTCGGCCACGGCGTGCATCAAATCGCCGCCGGTCGCGACGCCGGCGTACGCGCCGCCGCGCGTGAGCAGGAAGCCGGTGTAGAGCGCGTCGGGCCGGTCGCGCACGAGCCGCGCCGAGACGGCGGTGACGTCTTCGTCGCACTCGGCGGCGAACGGTGCGGGATCGGCGATCGACGCGACCGGCCGGCGCGCGTGCAGTTCGTGCCCGAAGCGCCGCGCGAACAGCGCGGTGCACGTCGCGCGGTCGATGTAGCCGAGTCGCCCGCCGAGGTCGACCCCGAATGCGGGCTCGTCGCCGTCGATGAAGCGGCGCAGCACGTCCTCACAAGGGATCGCCGGGTCGAGCAACGGCGTCGTGCGCGCGATCGTATCGATCGCGCTGCGCGCAGACGAGCCCCCAGGACGAACGATGGCTGCCTCGACCAAAGCTTCCTCAAGGAGTGGGCGAGGAGGCTACGCAGGCAGCACGGCGCGTTCCCGCAATGATTATGAGGATTTAAACTCGCGAGGAGCCGGCGGCGGCGCGACGGAACCCGCACACGTGCGTTTTCAGCCGCGCGTCCTTTTCTTCGGGTTGTGCGCCCTCGCCGGGTTGGCGGCGTGCTCGGGTTCGTTCGGGTCGGGAACCGGCCTGCCGAATACGATCGCATCGCCGAGCTTCGGCGGTCCGTCGAGCCCGTCGCCGACCCCCAACAACTCGAGCGTCATCCTGACGTACGGGACCTCGACCGACTTTCAGTCGCTGGGTGACGTCGGCGGCTACGGCGGCGCGATCGCGTTTCCGAAGGCGGCCGACCCGAGCCCCGCGCCCTCGCCGAAGGGGAAGAACGCGACGCCCGCGCCGGCGCCGACGCCGGTCGCGGTCGCGATCGGCGCGACGCTCTCGGTCGTCAAGCCGAACGACGGACCCGACCTGAACTTCGAGAGCGGCAAGGGCCGCCGCCGCAAGACGCGCGAGCATCCCGCGCGGGCGCTGGCCTACATCACGCTGCTTCCGACGCACGACGCGATCCTGGACACCTACCCGCGCATCGCGATCGACATCCCGCGCGAGATCGCCTCGGAGTACCGCGACGGCGAGTTCGGCCTCGCGCTGTGGAACTCGGGCGAGAAGGACAGCCGCTTCCGTCTCGCCGTCGCCGAGCTGGATACGGCGACGACTCCGCCGCCCCGCGCCGTCGCCGCGACGACCGCCGCACCGAACCCCGGCGGCTCCGCGAAGCCGGGTTCGTCGGCGGCGCCGTCAGGCGTGCCGACGGCGAGCGCGAGCCCGTCGCGAACCACCGGACCCGCTGGCATCGCGATGGCGAATGCGAGCCCCGGCGCGAGCGGCGCGCCCGCGCCGTCGGCGGCGCCGACGCTGCCGCCGCAGCGTATCCTCTTCGCCGGCACCGCCGCGACGCTCAAGCTGATCGCGAATCGCCCGGCCGTCTTTGCGATCTACGCGCTCCCGCATCCGGCAACGCCGGCGCCGCAAGGCTCGGTCGCGCCGTCGTCGTCGAAGAAGTCCGCACCCGCACCGGCATCGCCGGCGGCGTCCGGTTCACCGCAACCCGCCGCGAGCGCGGCGGCTTCCGCCAAACCGACCTAGGAATTCCTTATTCGGACCACGGCCGCAGGCCGTGGGAGGGGTTCGGCGCTCGTCAAGAGCGACGAACCCTACTAGGCGACTTTTTCCTCGACGTCTTCGGTCGCGTCGACGACGAGGACGATCTTGCCGAAGACGTGGCCCCGTTCGAGACGGCGGTGCGCCTCGGCCGCGTCGTCGAGCGAGTACTCGGCGCTGATCGGGATTTCGATCGGTGCCTCGTCGAGCAGCGCGTTGAGCCGCGCGAACGCCGTCGGATTCGGCCGGCCGTCGAAACCGCGCGCCGTAACGCCGTCGGGAAGCGTCGCGGGGAACGCGGCGACGCCGTTGGGGTGCGCGATCGTCGCGCCTGCGCGCAGGGCGCCGAAGACGCGCTCGAGCGCGCTTCCGCCGGCGAACGCGAACACGCCGTCGAGGCCGTGCGGCGCGAGCTTGTGCGCGAGCGCGACGACGTCGTCGCGCTGCGTGTCGGCGACCTCGTCGGCGCCGAGCCGGCGCAGCAGCTCGCGGCCTTCGCCGCCGTTCGTCGTCGCCACGACGCGCGCGCCGCGGCGCTTCGCGAACTGCACCGCGAAGACGCCGGTTCCGCCGGTCGCGCCGAAGACGAGGATGCTCATCCCGGGCCGCACCGCGAGGACGTCGTCGATTCCGGCGAGCGCCGTCAGCCCGGCGACCGGCAGCGCGCCGCCCTCGCGAAAGTCGAGCGCGGCGGGGAGCGGCGCGACCTGCTCGGCGTCGAGCGTGGCGTACTCGGCATAGAAGCCGCCCAGCGTTGAGTACGCGTAGCCGTAGACGGCGTCGCCGAGCTCGAAGCCGCGCACGCCGTCGCCGAGCGCCGCGACCGTTCCGGAACCTTCGAAGCCGAGGACCATCGGGAAACGCCCCTCGATCACGTCGCCGCGCCGGACCTTGAGGTCCCAGGGGCCGATCCCGGCGGTGTCGACGCGGATCAGGACGTCGTTCGGGCCGACGGGCGGCACGGGCAGGTCGCGGAGCACGAGCCGTTCCGGCCCGCCGAACGCGTCGATCACGGCGGCGCACATGAACGACGGAACCGCCCCGTCAGCCCTCATGCGCGACCTGACCGGCCGCGCGTTCACCCCGGTTGCGTTACTTGATCGGGGAAGTCGAAGCGGTCGTGTCCGCAGCCGGCGTGAGGGCCGGATTCGGGGTCGTCTCGACCGCCGCCGCCGTCGTGGGCAGGACCTCGTTGACGTTGCTGAGCCATTGCCGCTCGTCCGGGAGCCGCGCGGCAGGGCGGACGGCGGCCGTCGGGGCCGGGGCGAAGGCCCGGCCGACCCGGCCGTTCAGCTCCTTCCAAACGTGGAGGACGCGCACGACGTAGTCCTGGGTCTCGGCGTACGGCGGGATCCCGTGGTAGCGCTCGACGGCCTTCGGTCCGGCGTTGTAGCCCGCGATCGCGAGCTTCACCGCGTTCGGCTTGCCGTGGAAGTGGTCGAGCAGCGCGCGCAGGTAAGACGACGTGCCGCGCAGGTTCTCGGCCGGGTTCCAGGCGTTCACGCCGAGCAGCGCCGCGGTCTGCGGCATTAGCTGGCCGAGGCCGCGCGCGCCGACGCGCGAGGTCGCGTTCGCCCGCCAGCGCGACTCGACCGTCACGATCGACATGATGAAGCGCGGGTCGAGGTGGGTCCGCCAGGCGTCGGCCATCACCGAGCGCGCGTAGGAGCGGGCCCGCGCGAAGCTGAGCGCCGGGTTGAGGTGCCGCAGCAGGGCGGCGTAGCTGGACTCCGTCGGCGCGGGGGCCGGGACGCTTTGGGCACGGACGGGCGAAGCCACGAAAGGAACGACCAAAAGGGCGAACAGCGCCGCGAGAATACGCAGCGACGGACGTCGGGGCATGGCGAGCCCGTTTCGCAGCGCGCCCCTGCGGGACCCTCCTCCCTTCGGATGTTTTGTTCTACGGTTTGTCAGAAGGTTTACGCGGCCACCCGTCTGGCACGATCGCGGCGTAGGCTCGTCGTATGGGAGAGCGGTGGTGAAACGTGCGCCTCGTTGACGGCCGGGTCGTCTTCGCGGCCTCCGATCTGAACGATTACCTGGCCTGCCCGCACCGCGTCGCGCTGAACCGGCCTGCGCGCGGTAGCCGAATCGGGCTAGCCGCGTAAACCTTCTGACAAACCGTAGAACAAAACGTCCGAAGGGAGGAGGGTCCCGCAGGGGCGCGCTGCGAAACGGGCTCGCCATGCCCCGACGTCCGTCGCTGCGTATTCTCG